>JABMOJ010000141.1 GCA_013204195.1 SAR86 cluster bacterium | reverse complement strand
CGCTTATGGTGCCATGCCCTTGTCCACTGGCAATAAAACCGAATCTGCCTGTGGCTACTACACGCACTTTGATATGAACTTTAGTTACGCGCCGATCAAGGATCTGTATAAATACCAAGTCATGGAGATTGCCCGAAACGCGGCGGAAATCCCGGATAACATTTGGCAGAAGCCGCCCAGTGCTGAACTGGCCCATGGTCAGGTCGATGAAGAATCATTGCTTTCGTACGCTATCTTAGACCCCATCGTCAGAGCCTATGTGGAAGATTACATCAGTACCTTTGCGCGATTTGATCGCTGGGTAGGTCAGCGCATTGCCGAGTCAGACGCTATCTCGCTCGACGTAGACATGTTGCGTCGTTGGTTCGATTCGGCCGCCGCGCCGTTCGAGTTTGAACGCATTATTCGTTTGATAGGCCGAATGGAATTCAAACGCAGGCAAACGTGCCCAGGCACCAAGGTTTCCAAAGTGGCGTTCGGTATCGGCCGACGAATTCCGATAGTGGAAAAATGGTCATGAGTGAATAAGCACGGATTGTGCAAGCCAGCGCTGATATTAGCGCCGGGAAAACTGCTGGCTCGCAGCAATTACCTAGTTGTCATCCTCAATAACAATGCGTCTGCCCATCGCGCCCGGTGCCTTCGGCGCAGTGATGGATAAGACGCCATCTCGGTAGGTTGCGCGGGTCCCGCTACTGTCGACCGGGGCAGGCAAAGGCACGACCCGCTCAAAGCGACCATAGGCACGTTCTGAGACATGGTATTGGCCTTGGGTGCCGTCCCTTTGATAGTGCTTTTCGCCGCGAATGCTCAGTGTCAAGTTATCGATGCTGATCTGGAAGTCTTCGGTGCTCATGCCGGGGGCTTCAAGTTGGACCTTAATCTCTTGGTCAGTTTCAAGCACGTCTGCTGACAAAACCCCCCACTGATTTTGTTGGCGCGACCCCGAGGCTTTGTTGGCAGCGTGGTCTTCACTCGGTGTAAATCGGGTAATCGCTTGGCGGGTCTTTTGCCACAACTGATGCCAGCCTTCGGTAAGACTATCCAGCCCTTCTCGAAGGTTTTGGGAAAAATGTTCTAGTGTGCTCATTGCGGTTCTCCTGATTCCTATTAACCTGTGATCAGCGTGTGATCAGCCTGCGGGCCACTGCGGAGGCCGGCGAGAGCGCGGAAGTCGACAGGCCTGAGCGCGCAAGACCTTGCCTGTCAAAATGTAAACCCGTGCTCGGCGCCCCCGGTTCGGCGCCCCCGGCTCGGCGCCCCTAGCTTTCAACAGTAATATTGACTGGCTGATGGCGTTCGCCCTTGGGAACTTTGATTTCGAGAACGCCATTGGCTGCTCGAGCTGTAATGCTTTTGCCATCGACCGTCTCTGGCAGGGCAAATTGTCTGATAAATGCGCCGCTGATTCTTTCTCGACGCTTATAGCCTGCACCACTCGCGCTACTGTCCGTTGCTCGTTCGCCGCGAATGGTGAGGATATTGCCATCGACTGTGACGTCCACTGCTTTGGGATTCACGCCGGGTAAGTCGGCCGTGACCAGAAAGCTATGCTCATCTTCGCTGATGTCGACCTGTGGAACCCAGGCGTTACGACCGAGTGGGTTGTCATCCGGGGAAAAGGTTGCGCTGTCGTCAAAGACGCGGCCGAGCTCTCGATGCAGCTGGTTGAGCGCGGTAAAGGGAGAATAAATCAATTGGCTCATAACAGTACCTCCAGTTTGTTGAAACGCCGAATGCGGACACCGCAGGTTAGAAACACCAACACGATGCCGGTGCTGTGCGAGCTTCGGCGTCGGTGATGGTTTGACTCGCCAATATTATTATTGCTCGTCAAGATTCATCTCTGCGGCTTCTCTTGGATATCAATACGTCCTCTAATCAATCCTCTAAGCCTTCAATATGATTTGGAAAGACAATTTCAAGTCATTAGCATGCGAAATTCTTAAGCAATATAGCGATCATAAAGCCTGACGGACTTGATGCGGGTCAAGTCTAAAAGTCTTGGATTCAGTACAGTTAATGAAGTAGCCGGTGACTTAAGCGTCTCGTCTAGGTGGTTGCCGCCAAGACCGTGGTGCGCGAGCCCAAGCTGCTGGCAAAGTGGTCCAGCTTGTTAGCTGTGGCAGTTAACAGTAGCTGCCAGTACTAGCCGCCAATAGTAGCGGCTAAGGGTTTCGTTTTTGATCAACCGGCCGGCGATGACCCGCTGGTTATTATCCGAGGTAGTATTAATGTTGGAGTTGAAAAAAGTCCTGGTGGTGGTAGATCCTGAGCAGGAGAGTCAACCCGCGCTCGATAAGGTCTTGGTGTTGGCGCAGCTAGAGGACTTCGAAATCGTGCTGCTGGCCTGCGACTACACCGACTACCTTGTGGAAGGTTACTATTTTGACGCAGTCGACTTGGTAAGGTTACGTGAGGAGTATCTGACCGAGCGAAAAGTGGTTCTTGAGGCGCTGGCGGAGCCACTTAGGCAACAAGGTCTCATGGTTGACACCCAAGCGGTCTGGGGCCACCCCGGCTATAAAGCGATCGTGATGGCGGCGATTGCAGCTGGCGTTGACCTAGTAGTACGCCATACCCGTCAACATTCGGCACTTTCCAGGTTGTTCCTTAGCAATGATGATTGGCAGTTGATTCGTTGTTGCCCCATGCCCTTACTCTTAGTCAAAGAAAAATCTTGGCAGGCAAACCCAGTCTTTCTGGCTGCGGTCGATCCTAAGCACGCAAGACATAAACCTCAGGGTCTAGACCATAAAATCTTACATGCGGCCGTCGATCTTGCCCAATCGATGCAAGGAGTCGTTCATGTGGTGCACTCTTACAGCCAGATCCCGCTGTCTGGCTCTTACCTGAAGCAGGCGAAACTTGAGCATAAACAAGCACTGGCGAAATTAGTCAGTGAGTTCGATCTGCCGATCGCGCAAATTCACTTGCTCGAAGAAGCGCCCGAATTTGGTTTGAAAAAACTCGAAAAAGATCTGTCGGCAGATGTGGTGGTCATGGGCGCCATTTCTAGGAGCATCATTGCAGAGGTGTTTGTTGGCAGCACGACTGAAAAAGTCATCGATTATTTGCTCAGCGATGTACTCATTATTAAACCCGATGATTTCAACACGCCACTCATCGAAAAAAGCGCATCTTGAAATTTCAAGCGGTTGTAGTGTCTCGGTTGCAGGGTCTTGTTTCTAGGGTTTCT
>JABMOJ010000140.1 GCA_013204195.1 SAR86 cluster bacterium | reverse complement strand
CGTGGCGTGAAAAGCTAGCCCCGGGTTGGTATGTGACCAATGACGTGACCTGCCCGGCCTCTGCTGCACCAACAAGATGAAAGCGTTTCCTGAGTACCTGCCGGGATGGGCTTTCGACCCAGGCCAGTGTCTGGCTATGAACAACACAGGCAAGCTGCATGTCAGCATTTTTCATAGACTTCTCCTATGCAGTAGACAACCAGAATATGATGCCACTTTGGCTTAACCCTCCGAGTCATCATCGATCGCCAAAGGTGCACCAAACACAGCATGGGCTGTCTCCAACTGGTCCCTGAAAAACTCGCCTTCTCGGGATTCGTCAAGTGCATCAAGGACGAATTCAAACTCTTGGACCAATTGTGAGTTATCTGGCTCTTGGAGCATTTCCGCTAGATAGAGATAGCCTTTGAGCAGTAATTCAGTTTCTCGAGTCTGTGCCGCCATCGCGAATTTTGTCGCTTCGACAAAGCCTTTTCGGGCCCGTTCATATTGGCCAATGGCAAGTTGGTGAGCACCTATCAGCCACCAGGCATGACTCATGGACAAATTGCCTTTGCGTAGCTCCAAGTTTAACCGCAGGTTGGTCTTCGCTAAATCTTGACCGTAAACCTGAAAAACTGCGGGGATGTTGATGCCCTCTTCACGCCAGCCGTGCCAACAATAAGAAGACAGGTCATAAGCCAATATTTGCGCCTGAGATGAGAGGCTATAAGCCCGCGCGGGGTCCTTCGATTGCGCTTGCCGCGCCTCCGCAAGGCCAAATTGGATGCCTGCCCTGCCAATGAGCAGCGCGGCGGCGAGGTCCTTGCTCTGCCAGTAGAGATCCTGAGTCATCAGCATGAAAATTTTCATCGCATCATCTGCGGTGTTCATCTTGATCACCAGGTCGATCGCCTTTTGGCTATCATTCTGGCTCATCACGACAAAGGCTTGGTCTTTTGCTCGGTTATAGTCGACCATCGTAGCGGCCTTGGCGGTGCCAAGAACCATATATAGCAGCGTTAAGATGGCATAACGCAATAGTGGCGACAGAGCGCTTGATTTAAGCATCAATTGGCATCAGGGTTACGCTACACATCGGTACTAACCGCCGAGACACATGATAGGCAGCAGCCGTTCGCGAGCACTGGTGGTGCCTGATGAGTTCTGGATTGAATACGGCAGTTTGATCTTCGGCCATTCTATGGTGTCTGAGATACCTGAACTTCGATGATGTCGGTTTAGCTTTGAAAGTGCAATCAATGCGAGGTAGGTCGACGTCAAATAATATGAATGTTACATATTTACAGTAACTTACCGCCCTGTTCTCATGTGCTTAGTAATTGTATTATTGAGCACCACCGGAGCCGCCAGAACGGGCTGTTAATCTGACAGGCTGATCAGGGTTGACGTCGTTAATCTTTTAATCTGAAGATCCTAGGGAAAATTTATGCGAAGACTAATTTGGCTCTTAGGGGCTTTCTGGGCGGGGCAGATCCAGGCTCAGGTCCTCGATTGGCGCCAGTTTGAGGCTGATGCTCAGCAGACCCTGGTTGACCTGATACGCCTCGACACCTCGCAGCCCAAGGGCAATGAATATCTTGCCGCCAATTATCTGAAACAACGCCTGGATGTCGCGGGCATAGCGTCGACGATTTATGAGGCGGCCCCGGGTCGGGCGAGTATCGTCGCGCGTATCAAGGGCAATGGCAGTCAACGCCCCCTGCTGTTGTTAGGACATACGGATGTGGTTACCGTTGAACCTGCTAACTGGACCTTCGACCCATTTTCCGGGACGGTCAAAGACGGCAAAATCTTTGGTCGAGGCGCCGCAGACGACAAAGGAATCGTAGCAGTTGCATTCGAAGTGCTACTTGCCCTGCACCGCCTGCAGATACCGCTTGATCGTGACGTGATTTTTCTGGGTGTGGCTGATGAGGAAGGCGGTGGCGGCCTGGGTATTACCTATATGGTAGAAAATCACCTGGCAGCTATTGATGCCGAATTTGCATTGAATGAAGGTGGCCGTGGCACCATTGACCCTATCACCGGAAAATATCTCAGTTTTGATATCGGCACCGCTGAAAAAACGCCGCGGCGGGCGAGACTAATAGCTCATGGTCGTGCGGGACATGGTTCTGTGCCGAGCCGAGACAATCCCGTCGGGGTGCTGTCGCGCGCCGTTGCAAGGTTGTTTGATACACCGCTACCCATGCGTTTGAATGAAACTACCCGGACATTTTTTGAGCGCTTAGCCGCCACTCGACCTGAATTTGAGGCTGAGGTCTATCGGGCGATCCTTGAACCCAATCCTTCAATGGAAACCCAAGAACGCCTGCGAGATCTGAATGCGGCCTATTTCTCTATTATTCGGACTTCCGTGGTGCCCACCATTTTTCAAGGCGGCTACCAGCGGAATGTGATCCCTTCCAGTGCTGAAGCGACCCTGGATATACGGGCGCTGCCTGGAGAGGATCCGGAGTTTCTGTTCGAGGCCCTGCGGAATATTATTCAAGAACCGAGTGTCGAGATTATTCCCATGCGCGTTACGCGACCCGCGCATCAGCCAGCGCCCTTGAATACACCCTTGTTTCAGGCCTTTGAGGACGTCATTGCTGCCCGGCACCCAGGCGCGACGGTTCTGCCCAGCCTGCTGACCGGCGCGACAGACTCGGCACAATTACGGTCCGTCGGTATCGCCACGTATGGTTTTGGCCCGGGAATTGTTATCGGTGATGATAATGGGGTGCATGGTAACGATGAATATTTGCGAGTAGCCCCCTATCGAGAATATTTACACTTGATCTGGGACATCGTAAACCAGGTCGCGGCAACACCATCGATTGTCGCCGAATAAATTCGGCGACATCACTTTGGCGGCAGAACTTTAGTGGCAGAACTTTAGCGGCCTGACTTAAGCGGCAAGATGATGGCCTCCACACCGGCCATCATCCCGTAGACAGGATCGGTTTTCGCGCCTGTTGATCAGATAAAGTAGGTCGCTCTGGACAGACTCGCTTCGGCGGTTTCAACGATCTCTCGAAGAATATCCGCGGCGGGCCGGATCGACTTGATCAAGCCCATGCCCTGGCCAGCAAATCCGGGATTGATATCGGCTCGGTGAGCGGCACCGGCCGCGGCCATGACAGGTCCTGAGACCATGCCCTGGTAAGGCATGGGTAAGGGCTGAATATCCGCTTGCTCCCAGGCGTCGGTCCATTTGCTACGAATTATTCTTGCTGGCTTGCCGGTCACAGAACGGGAGATCACAGTGCCCTCCTCCGTGCCGTCAACCAGTGCCTGCTTCTGATGCTGGGCAATACCTGACTCTTCCGCCGCCAAAAAAGCTGTGCCAATCCAGCCGCCTGCGGCACCTAACATCATGGCAGCGGCAACCCCGCGTCCATCGCCAATGCCGCCCGCGCCCAATACCGGTATATTGCCAACGGCATCGACCACTTGAGGGATCAGTGCCATTGCACCCACCGGCGAGTTATGGCCACCGGCATCATGGCCCTGGGCGACGATAGCATCGAGCCCGATGGCCGCTACTTGGATCGCGTGCCGTACAGCCCCAACCACTGCCATCACGCGAGTACCGTTGTAGCGTAACTCGGCCATCCAGGGCCCCGGATTACCTAATCCCGCCGCATAGACGGGCACACGCTCTTCAATAATGACCTGCATTTGGGCATCAAAAAATTCTTTGCTGAAAACCTGGAGATTACCGCCGTTGGTGCTCTGCCCGCCGCCGTGGTTGATCGGCGTGTGCAAATCCTCCTGATCCATAAAATCCCGAGCAAACTTAAGGTGGTCTGCCAGTTGATCAGCGGGGTCGACTCGTCCATCTCCCTGGGTTTGCGCGGTTCGCCGCACGGATGCGGGG
>JABMOJ010000139.1 GCA_013204195.1 SAR86 cluster bacterium | reverse complement strand
GCCTTCGCCTTCCGGGCTTGCCAGGATCGCTGCGGCCATAGGCGTCTCAATAAACCCCGGAGCTACGGTATAAATATAAATATTCTTGGGTCCCAGTGCCTGGGCTAACGACTGGCCCATGGCGTTCATGCCGGCTTTTGAGGCGCCGTACCAGGGCATCAAGGGCTCGCCACGAAAGGCACCACGAGATGAAACGTTGATCATTCGGCCGCCGCCGGATTTGATCATCTGCTGCGCAGCGCAAAATGATAAGTTGGCCGCAGCGGTCAGATTCGTCTCAAGAATGCGCTGCCAAGTCTCTTGCCAAGTCGCGTAGTCGATAGCGGTAATATCGCAGCGGGCTGATATGCCGGCATTATTGACCAGTACGTCCAATTGTCCCATCTCGGCAACAACCCGCTGAATCAGGCTTTCTACCATCGAAGGATCAGTGATGTCTGCCCCGTAAACCCGATGCCCAGTGCCTGGTAAGCTCGCGCATAAGGCGTCTGCTGCCGCTTGGTTACGATGAAAATGCACTGCTATGCGTGCGCCGTCAGTGGCGCAGGCCAGTGCCGCGGCCTGGCCGACACCGCCAGAGGCGCCCGTAATGAGTATGACAGGTGATCTATTCATCGTTTTTGTCGCTCTTCATAGTCAGCTCTTTGTAGACCCTACAGCCTGGGTAGATGCCCATCATAGGTGATCACGGGTGATCATAGGTGATCATAGGTGATCATAGGCTGGTTCAGGGATTGTTAGGTGTGTATTCGTAATCTGCAAGGTGGTAACCCTTGCTAAGGCAATCTATTCCAGTGCGCATATTGGACCAAGGTATACCACTAAATCAACGTTCTGGCGTGATGGCCGCCAGAGCCTATTTGATTGGGCGCGAGACAGGTCGAGAAGACGCTTTTCCGAGTTGGATTATTGGTTTTCAGGCCAGCTTAGAGCAAGTTTGCTTAGTTCTGTGCTTAGTTCTGTGCTTAGTTCTGTGCTTAGTAACTGCGGGATTTGATGCGCGTGTTTGTGGTTGTTTTAGCCACCATGGAAAAACCTTCCGATTGGCTTGTTTCTCTGCTAGTCTCGAGAACTACCTTTTATGAGGATATGACCATGGCGACAGTAGCGGGCACGCAAGCGACCTTGTATGAAGTACGCAAAGGGGCGGCCTGGATCACGTTGAATCGGCCAGAAAATCGCAATGCCTTGTCTTCAGTTTTAGTCAATGAGCTCTATGCTCACCTGGGGATTGCTAACCAGGACCCCGAAGTGCGGACGATTGTGATCACGGGTAACGGCCCGGCGTTCTGTGCGGGTGCAGACCTGAAGAGCCCGCCGGGACAATCCATCGATGGCGGTGGTCAGGCCGTGCCTTACCCTGAAGTGCTCAGGGCCATTCTCGACAGTGACAAGCCGGTGATTGCCGCGATCAATGGCGCTGCCTTTGCAGGTGGCTTGGGCCTGGTGGGAGCCGCGGATATTGTCATTACCGTCGACGATGCGCAGTTCAGTTTCAGCGAAGTCAGAATTGGCGTGATCCCCGCTGTGATCTCGGTGGTCTGCCTACCAAAACTCGGCACTCACCATGGCATGAAGCTGCTTCTCACGGGCGAGCGTTTTAATGGTCATCAGGCTGTTGAGTATGGGCTAGTGCACCGGGCGGTGCCCAAAGACCAATTGCAGGCAGCAGTCCAGGAAGAGATCGATATGATCAATCTGGGCGGCCCTAATGCAGTGGTTGAATGTAAAAAGCTGGTTCGGCGCGTGTCGCAATTGTCGACTCAGGAGGGGTTTGCGGAAACAGGTGAATGGAGTGTTCGCATGTTCAAGTCGCCGGAGGGCGCCGAGGGTATGGCGGCCTTTAGAGAAAAACGTCAACCCAACTGGGTGAAGGCAGACTAGCCGTGACGTTGAGTGCGGCACCCGGCAAGCAACAAGCCAAGAGCCTTCGCGCCCGGGATCTAATTTGTGACGCGACGATAGACCTGTTGGTGAGCAAGGGATATAGCGACACCTCGTTAAACCAGGTGGCGGCGACGGCGGGATTTTCGAAAGGCGCATTGCAGCACCATTATCCGTCGAAGGAGGATCTGATTGCCGCGACGTTAAACAAGCTCTTGGCAAGACCCTTTCAGCCCGGACGTGGCAAGCCCGTCAGCGTCGACGCGGCACTGCTGCAGGCCTGGAATAAATATATCAATACGCCGGCTTATCGGGCTTTGTTGGAAATACTTAACGCTGCCAGAACTGATGAATTGCTCCAAGCGAGGATATCCACAGAGCTTTTTGACTGGGGGCGCGCCCTTGATGCGCAATCCTTGGCGCAATACGCCGCAGTATCGGGTAATGATGAAGAAGTTGTCATGTTATTGAATATGACTCGAAGCTTTTTGCGGGGTCTGCTGATCCAGGAACGTTATGGCAGTGATGGCGTGAAGCACTTGGAATACGTTAAAAAATGGATCGCGTTAGTGGCCCCCTTGTTGACGCTCCGCGAATCGTCTGAATAGTCTTTATTTAGGCCTGATGAAATTTTAGATGAGGTGAATGACCATGACCGAAGTAATCAGAATCGCGAATTGCAGTGGTTTTTATGGCGATAAACTCAGCGCTGCTCGAGAGATGGTTGAAGGGGGTCCCATCGATGTGTTGACCGGTGACTATCTCGCTGAGCTGACCATGACCATTTTGTATAACCAGCGTCAGAAAAATCCAGACGGGGGATATGTGGGCACCTTTCTGAAACAGGTGCGCGAGGTATTAACCTTATGTATGCAAAAGAACATCAAGATTGTCTCCAATGCTGGCGGCCTGAATCCTGCCGGTATGGCAAAAGCAGTCTCTTTGATTGCGACTGAGCTTGGCCTTGATGTCAAAGTCGCTTATATCGAGGGTGATGACCTGATGCCTCGGCTGGTGGATCTGCAAGCCAGTGGTGAGACCCTGACGAATATGGACACCGGCGTGACCTTGGCTGATGGCGGTAAACCAGCAGTCACGGCGAATGCTTATCTTGGTGCCTGGGGGATCAAGGCCGCGTTAGATTTGGGTGCTGATGTGGTGATCTGTCCGCGGGTCACCGACGCGGCGGTGGTGATAGGTCCCGCCGCCTGGAAATTCAACTGGCAACGACAAGATTACGATGCGCTTGCCGGAGCCCTTGCCGCAGGTCATATTATCGAATGTGGCGCGCAGGCAACGGGGGGTAACTATGCATTTTTTCAGGAAGTGCCGAGTTTCCATAATATGGGCTACCCCATCGCCGAGATTGAGGCGAATGGTAATTTCATCATCACCAAGCATCCAGGCACCGGGGGGCTGGTATCGGTGGGTACCGTCAAGGCCCAGTTGTTGTATGAGATTGGTGCGCCAGCCTATTTGAACCCTGATGTCGTCGCCCATTTCGATACCCTGACCATAGCGCAACAGGGCGCTGATCGAGTCTATGTGTCAGGCTGTCGGGGTAGCAGTCCTCCGCCGACTCACAAGGCGTGTATTAATACTGCTGGCGGCTTTCGCAATGGCATGGAGATATTGCTGACTGGCCTTGATATCGAGGAAAAAGCTGATTTATTTACCGATACCCTGTTCACGTCCGTGGGTGGCATTGATCAATTTGATGAAGTTACTGTCCAGTTGATTCGCAGTGATCAAGAGGATCCGCAATCGAACGAGCAAGCCTATGCGCGCCTGCGAATTAACGTGAAATCGAAGAACGAAGCCTTGGTGGGGCGTATATTCTCCGCCAAAATTATTGAGCTCGCACTGGCAAATTTTCCTGGTTTCAGTTCAAGTTCCGCCGGTGGTGGTGGCGCTTTCATCTCTTATTGGCCAGCCCTGGTGGACAGTCGACATATTGTTGAGACCGTGCATATGGGCGACCAGACTCTGGAAGTGTTACCCACCAGCCAATTGGGTCTTGATGCCATGTATTACCAGCAAGTACCCGTCAAGATACCCGACTATCCGCACGGCGATCTGGTGCGAATCCCCTTTGGACGGTTGTTTGGTACCCGTTCAGGCGATAAAGGTGGTAACGCCAACATTGGTGTCTGGGCCAAGACGCCTGAAGCTTACGGGTTCCTGTATGACTTTCTCACCGTTGAAAACTTTAAGATACTATTGGCTGATACTGCTGACTTCGATATTGATCGTTATGAGCTGCCGAACTTGCATGCGCTGAATTTCTACATTCACGGTATCTTGGGCGAAGGCGTATCCTCATCGGTGCGGATTGATAGCCAGGCGAAGACTATGGGCGAGTATCTGCGGGCCAAAATAATCGAAGTGCCAGCTGCTCTGGTGGCACAGTTAAATAGTCAAAGCACAGATTAACACTCAAGGCACGACAAGCTGAGACCAGAGCGAAAGTGGAAATGAACGGGCTGCTAACCTTGCGACTAACCTTGCTACTAATGAAGAGAGCATTCGAGTGAAGAGAACGCCGATAAGTACAGTATTAATAGCCAATCGTGGTGAAATAGCTTGCCGCATTATTGACAGTGTTCAAGCCGCCGGTTTGTCGGCAGTGGCAGTTTATAGCGACGCCGATGCTGATGCGTTATTTGTGTCGCTGGCTGACGCGAGCGTCAGCCTCGGCGGCAATACCGCGGCAGAGTCGTATTTGGACATCCAGAAAATTATTCAGGCAGCGAAACGCGCCGGCGCTGATGCCATTC
>JABMOJ010000138.1 GCA_013204195.1 SAR86 cluster bacterium | reverse complement strand
TTTCCTGTCACCCTTGGCGGTCTTGCTATTGTGTTTTGTTTTCAGCGCTATCACCGCACGGCTGTTCAAGCGTGAATCGATTATTTTCAGCTGATTGTTTTTTGGCATTTAACGTGCGGTATTCAGCATCAATCAATCAGCAGCAGCCGGCTGCGACGTGCAGCCAGCTTTTTGTGCGCCGTAGTTTGCCGGCGGCGTGGAGATTTAGCCTCTAGATTAAATCGGCTAAAGCAGCCTCGATCTCTTGTGGCGTGACTTTCGGGTGAAAGCGTTTGACCGGCTTGCCTTGTTGGTTGATTAAAAATTTGGCGAAATTCCAGGCAATCGGATGCTGGCCCTCATCGTCGGCCAGTTCTCCGCACAGCCATTGATAAAGCTCGGCCGCATTGTCGCCATTGACTTCGATTTTGCTGAACATCGGGAAGTTCGCCTGATACTTAGTTGTGGCGAAATCAAAAATTTCCTGATTAGTGCCTGGCTCTTGAGCACCAAACTGATTACAAGGAAAACCGAGTACCGTAACTTTACCGCTTTCATGCAATGCACGCAGACCTGCGTACTGTGAGGTGAGGCCTCACTGGCTAGCGAGGTTGACGATAAGTAAAGCTTGGTCCTTAAAGTCAGAGAAAGAAATGTTCTCGCCGGTGATGGACTCCATCTGCAAGTCATAAATATTCATAGTCTGGTTTCCTGTTGGGAATTAGGTTGCGATATCTGGTGCCATGAGTGAGTCAGGCTCGAGGGTTACGAGAATATACCGTGTAAATACCATTTGCCATGCTCGCCATAATGAAAAACCCAATAAAGTGCGCCGCGTTCTGTATGCGCGGCGACATAATAGTCTCGAGTGATGACCTCTCCTGAGGTCGGCCTGTCCCACCAACCAAAATCAATGCGCTCGGGACCTTGGAGTAATTCCAGCGTGCCATTCAAGTACGGGGCGTCATTAACCCGCTGCAAAGCCCGAGGCGGCGTGAGCAAAAAAAGTGGCCGGTGATTGTCCTGCGCTAGTTGCATTGGCAGGCTCTCCACTGTCTTGTGTTGAGTATCGTCGTTAATCTGGTTGGGCTTGAGTCGTAGCCAGGATTTTTCTGGGCGGTGATCATCCGCCATCGATAAACCAAAACACGCATCAGGGCCCAAACGTGTGCTCAGTAAATTCAGTAAGGCGTTGGCGCTGGCCTGTCGTTGACGACGCTTTGATGAGCCTTTTATCGGGTCAAGGTGTGGCTGATAGCCGGCAGATTGGAATAAATCGCCAGAGACAGTATCGGCAGGAAAAAAGGTATTGACCGTTAATGACAGTGTGTCGATCTCTTGAACATCCTTAACCTGCTCAAGTTTAAGTTGGGTTAATTGCAGCAAGGCTTTGATATTGTGTTCAGGGCTGGCCAGATAAATGCTGATGTGTTTTGGCGGATGATGTCGGTGACTGAGCTTCCAGGATAGTTGATTGATATGCAGTTGCCGAGCTGTCAAAAAGGCATTTAACTCATCCAACAAGCGCTTAATAGGGAAAATCAAGGCGTTGGTGTTGGTGACATCGGCCATAAAAGTAATGTCGGAAAAAAAATGCGGTGCCTGGTCGATGGTCTTTTGCGGGTCAGGCTGTGTGCCAATGAGGCGTTGCAGGTAGTCTGTAAAATAGATGCCAAATCGGCGATTGATACTGCTCATTGGCAACTTGAATAAGTCCCTGACCGTATCGATGCCCATTTGCTGGAGGGCAGTAATAATGGCCTTGTCGGCCTGCAAATAGGCGACGGGTGTCATTTCGATAGAGGGCAAGACGGCCCCGGTATTGTCGGCCGTTTGATGGTCAGAGTTTGTCGCAGCGTTGTTTCTTGCCGACAGGAGGGCCGCCATGGGGGTTGTATTGATGGCGGAGATAGAGGTGTAGCCTAGGTCGTTAATGCCAGATTCGATGCTTGCCATTAATGCCTTAAGGCCATTGAAGAGCTTTAAGCTGCCGCCGATGTCGATTAACAGTACATCAGGTGCCCGGATCGTCACAGCGGGGCTGAATTGGTATGCCCACTGGGCCAGATTGGTTAATGTTGTCAGTTCTTTATCGCTATCCTTATCGAAACTGATGACCTCATGGCTGATGCTGTAAGCCGTATCCATGTTGTTGTTGTGTCGAATCCCGGTGTCGAATGCGGCTTGATTCAACGCGATAACTCGCCGGCGTTCAAGAATGACCACTGGCTTGATGGCGTCTGCTGGGTTGAGCCCGCGGGTAAATACCTGTAGCGGCAGGTGCGGAAAATGCAGGCATAGCCATAGGGTGGAATTATTGTTGCTGGCGTTCATCAGCGTACAAGTGCCGGCTCTGTTCAATGAAAGCCAATTCAGGTTCAAGGGGAGGTGGGTTGCGCACGATCATTTCCGAGAAGTCTGGGGTGACCTGATTCAGTTGGTCGTGAAAGTCGAGGGTAAAGGGTTCGCTGCTCCAGCCACCTCGGCGCTTGAGCACCTGAATCCCGATGCTGGAGCGCTCCTTGAGGGGCGTGGCTCGTTGCCCGGTTAGCTGAAGGCGTAATTCTGCCGGTGAAGACTGATGCGCAGCCTGACTATGGCGAAAGAGTACGCCCAGGCAATGTCCCGCTTTGCTGGCGACTTGTAAGCGTCGAATGTGCTTATCGTGAATGTTCTGGGGCCACGCGAGTACGGCGCTGCAGCTTTGAGAGCCCAGGGCTTGCTCCATGACCCAGAGGCTGTCGTTGACGGTGGTTGGTCGAACAATAAGCACCGCGCCAAGATCTATGCCTGCTTGCGCCAGCGCCGGGGCGTAGGGCAGGTGTGGTGGCGAGACCCAAAGTTGCCAGCGGCCTTGCTGCTGGCTCAAGCTGGCCAACGCCGGGGCCAGTAACCGGAGTTCACCAATGCCGGCTTGATCAAAGAGTAATTCGGTGATGCCGGCAGTGGGCCATCCGGCGCCAGGTAAGTGCTGATCGAGGATGTCGTAACCGGTTGCGGTGCCCTGATTAAACTCGCAGTCCAGGTGGGATGCTCGCCACAAGCCGGTTTTTTTGAGCAATAGGGGCAAAGATTCTGAGGGTCGAGACACGATGGGCATTCTCTGTAGTCTAGGTGTGAGATTGAGTGCCAAGCCCCTGATCGGCCTCCCGGTACGCAGCCCGTCAGCACGAATTTTTAGTCCTAAGCTTCGGTCCTAAGCTTCGGTCCTAAGCTTAGGTCCTAAGCTTAGGTCCTAAGCTTCAGTCCTGAGCTTCAGTAGCAGACCACACTAAAGACCTGGAGCGGCGAGGCTAAAAGATGTCTAGAGGCCGGCATGGCATTTAACTGTAAATATATACAGTATTAAATGTGATGGCAACTGCTGTGAGGGACTCGATCAAAATAGCTGGATGCCGGTCTTGATCCTCGGGTTCTCGCTGGTTATTGGCTGGGCAACGGGGTATCTTGAGGTTCGCTAGATCGAATGAGAAACACTAGATGAAACCCAAAAAAGTCGTCGTCATTTTACTCGACAGCCTGAATCGCCATATGCTCGGTTGCTATGGCGGGACAGAGTTTGAAACGCCGAATATTGATCGCTTTGCGGCTTGCGCCCAGCGATTCACCAATCATTCCACAGGTTCATTGCCCTGTATGCCCGCCCGTCATGACATCCTGGTGGGGGCGCTGGATTTTCTCTGGCGACCCTGGGGTTCGATCGAGTTGTGGGAGCGTCCTTTGGGCCACTATCTGCGGCAAAAAAATGTCAAAACTCAGTTGTTTACTGACCATCCTCACCTGTTTGAGACCGGTGGTGAGAACTACCATACGGACTTCTTTGCCTGGGATTATCTGCGCGGCCATGAAAGTGACCCATGGAAGACCCGCGAGGACCCGTCCTGGATTGGCTCGCCGACCTTGCCGGCCACGAAGAAGCATAATGGTAAACCGGAGACCCTAGGTTACGATTTATCCAGAACTTGGTTTCGTGAAGAGTTGGATTTTCCCGGCCCGAAGACGATGCAGGCAACCGCAGACTGGCTCACGACCCATGGCGATGCTCACGACAGTTTTTTTCTGTTTGTCGATGAGTTTGATCCTCATGAGCCCTTTGATACGCCCGCGCCTTGGGCGAACAAATATGACCCAGACTGGCAGGGTGAGCAGATGATCTGGCCGCCCTATGCGGTTGATGCGGTGAAAAACGGAGTGATAACCGCTCGAGAAGGTCAGCATATTCGTGCTAACTACGGGGCCAAATTGAGCATGATCGATCACTGGTTTGGCAAGGTGCTGGATGCCATGGACAGTCAGAATCTGTGGGAAGACACGGTGTTTATTCTCTGTACCGACCACGGCCATTATCTCGGTGAGCGAGATATCTTTGGTAAACCCGGCGTGATGCAGTATGAAACCTTGGGTCATACCCCGCTGATGATTTATCACCCGGATTATGCGCCGGGGACCATTGACGCCTTAACGACCAACGTGGATATCCATGCGACCCTGGCTGATCTGTTAGAGGTTGAGGTGGAACATGTGACCCATGGCAAGTCGTTATTACCCCTGATCAGTGGCGCTGCCACGAGTATTCGAGACTGGGCTATCGGTGGTGTCTATGGTAACTGGGTGCAGATCCATGATGGCAAGAACAAATATGCGCGGGCGCCAGCCACCAGTAACTTCCCCTTATCGATGTGGTCGAATCGCTGGTCAACCATGCCGATACCGCCCATGCCTAATTTACGCTTGCCAAATCCGGACCATCGAGCCTGGCTGGACACCATGCCGGGCACTGATATACCGGTTATTCGCCAGCCGTTTCAGGAGGGCGATCTATTACCTTTTTGGTCTATGCAGGCCAGGATTGGTGAGCATCAATTGTATGTGATTCCAGATGACCCGCAGGAAACCAACAATCAGGTGGGAAAACCTTTGGAGAAGGACATGATCGAATTGCTGCGGGTTGCGCTACAAGAGGTGAATGCCCCCCACGAGCAATTTGTGCGCCTGGGCATTGATTGACCAATTGTTAAATCGCCAGCCGATTGGATTCTTTGACTTCTTCCATCACGACGTAGGTACGTGATCCACTAACCCCGGGCAGGGTCAGAATGGTCTCGCCGAGCAAACGTCGATAAGCGACCATGTCGGCGACTCGCGCCTTGATTAAATAGTCAAAGTTGCCCGAGACCAGGTGACATTCCAGCACCTGGGGTAATTTGATGACCGCCTGACGAAACTCGTCAAATACATCTGGCGAGGTTCTTGCCAGATTAATCTCGACGAACACCAACAACTCTAAGCCCAGCAGATGAGGGTTCAGGCGCGCGGTATAACCGGCTATCAGACCTCGACGTTCCAACGACTTGACGCGCTCGGCACAGGGCGTTGGACTGAGGTTGATCAGTCGAGACAGGGCCGTATTCGAGAGGCGTCCGTCAGCTTGCAGTTCGCGAAGGATTCGACGGTCAATCTTGTCCAGTGGTTTGTCCTGTTCTATGGGCTTAATTGTCATTATTATCCTTTTCAAGCTCCCAATAGACATTTAAAGCTCTGATTTATAGTCGATAATAAGTGAGATCGCCTGTCTTGTCATGCATATACTGTGCGCCATCAATATCCTCTTGCGAGAACGACACATGAAAATTGGCGTGCCTACAGAAATCAAAAATAACGAGTTTCGAGTGGGTCTCGTTCCTGCGGGTGTCCGTGAAGTCGTGCGTCATGGCCACACAGTGATGGTGGAAACGAATGCGGGTGCTGGTATCGGCCACCTCGATGCCGACTATGCGGCTGCGGGTGCGGAAATCGTCGCCACCGCAGAAGAAATTTTTGCGCGCGCCGAGATGATTATAAAGGTTAAGGAGCCGCAAGCCAGTGAACGTAAAATGCTACGTCCCGAGCAGACGCTGTTCACCTATCTACATCTGGCGCCAGACCTGGCGCAGACCAGTGATTTGGTCAACAGCGGGTCCATTTGCATCGCCTATGAAACAGTGACTGATGCGTTTGGTCGCTTACCGCTGCTGGCACCCATGTCGGAAGTTGCTGGACG
>JABMOJ010000137.1 GCA_013204195.1 SAR86 cluster bacterium | reverse complement strand
TTCCAGTGCCGATACGCAGCCCATCATGGAGATGTCAGGTCGCTGAGAGAATCCGGATGAGTAGCAGTTGCGGAAAAACGTTTCGATGTCGTGAGGATCACGGCCAATCAAGTAGCGAGCGGCAACGTCTTCTATAAGCTTGGCTGTGAGGTGCGGATCGAAAGTAGCGCTGTAGGCTTCACCGTAGCCAACGACACCGCCATCAGTGACCAGTTTGACGAAAATGAAATAACGCCCCCCCGTTTGTGGCGGTGGATTGCCCACCACCCAGGTCTTAATATCTTGAATAATCATAACAATCTCCGATGCCTTCTTGATTGAGAGGTTCAGTCAAAGACAATGACGTTACGCTTCACAGTACCAGACTTGACCTCGGCAATAGCCTTGTTGATCTCAGCTAATGGATAGGTATTAGATATCAGCTCATCCAGTAATAACTCGCCCCGTTGGTAAGCTTCGGCGAATTTCGGAATGTCACGCGAGATGATCGCCTCACCCATTTTTGAGCCAATGATTCGCTGGTTCCAGGCCGCCAAAGTACCCGGGTCATACTCTGCCATGACGCCGGTGGGAGGCATGCCTACCACAACCACGGTGCCATTTTTTGAGATGTAGTTAAATGCCTGGTTGAACACCGGTCGTGCGCCGACAGTCACAAAAACAAAGTCAACCCCCCGTCCTGCGGTGAGTTCGTTGACCTTTACTGCCGCATCCTCAGTCGTCGAGTTGATGCCATGTGATGCCCCGAAAGCGCGCGCGTCACTGAGTTTGCTCTCGGTCAGATCAATGGCGATAATCGTTGCTGCGCCTGCATGGACTGCGCCCTGAATCGCGTTTAAGCCTACACCACCGCAGCCGACTATGGCCACAGACTGCCCCGGTCTGACGCCGGCGGAGTTAACCACTGCGCCAAAGCCCGTGATCACGCCGCAGGCCAGTAAGGAAGCGCTCGCAAAGGGCAGCGACTTTGGCACTTTAACCATCTGGCTATGATGCACCACAATCCGTTCGGCAAAAGCGCCGGTGCGCATGGACTGTTGGATGGGTGTTCCGCGTATCGAACTGATGGGACCTTGCTCGTCCAGCGCAAAGCGAGTCTCGCACATGACCTGACTGCCCTGTTGGCAATAGTGACAGTCACCACAATACCGAATGAGCGTAACCACGACATGATCGCCTGGTTTCACCTGAGTCACGCCCTGGCCAACCCGAGAGACGATCCCTGCGGCTTCATGTCCGAACACCGCCGGGAGTTCACCCCCCCAATGGCCCTCGGCAAAAGTAATATCGGAATGGCAAATCGCGCAGGCTTTCACCTCCACTTCTACTTCGTTGGCGCCAGGGTTTGCCAAGTTGATGTCTTCGATAATCAGTGGCTGGCCAAAGGCATGACAGACGGCTGCTTTCATAGAGAGATCTGCTCGTTCAATGATTTTATGGGTGACGCGCCAGGTAAAACTATTCGCTGATGTCTGTTTCCGGTGGCGGTGCCTTCAAGAGGATATTCAACGTATCCTCTCGAAACTCGATGACGTCGCCGGAGAGTATTTTTTTACTCTTCTGCGTTTCAACCTTACCATTGAGCCGAACTTGACCATCCTGGATGACCACCTTAGCCTCGCCGCCAGAGCCTACCAGGCCCTCAAATTTGAGGATCTTGAATAGCTCAATGGGCTGTCGGTTGATTTCTACTAAGCGCGTTGTTGTGATGTTATGTACTCCAGAAGTGTGAACTGCGAAAGAGAGTATGGGATTGAAAACGATTTTGCTACCGAACTTACCAGAGCCATGCAGCCCCGCGCACACCGCTGGAGTCGCCGTGCACCGCCTGCTTGATGCGAGTGTTGACGTGATCTGAAAATACGTACCGAGGCAGGTAGTGAGGCACGAGCTCATAGAGTCTCTGGATATTCGACATACCACCGCCCAAGACTATGACCGCCGGGTCGATGATATTAATGACCGTCGATAATGCCAGGGCCAAAAGGTTGCAGTATTGGTGGAACAGCGCGGTTGCTTGAGCATCTCCTCGGTCAATGAGCGCGGCGATGTCGATCGCTTTTAGCGGTTGGCCGGCGAGAGCCAAATAGCTTTGTTCGAAAGCGGGCCCTGCGAGCCAAGTCTCTACGCAGTCATTGCGGCCACAATAGCAACCGCGCGGGTGACCAAGAACGGGTAGGTCATTTTCGGGCATGGACTGATAAGCCAGCAACGATAAGGGGTTGTGGCCCCATTCGCCGCTGATGGCATTGATACCCTTTAATAGCTGGCCTTCATACACCAGGCCGCCGCCAACGCCAGTTCCCAGAATCACGCCCAGCACCGAGTGCGCGCCGGCAGCGGCGCCATCGCTGGCCTCAGACAGCGCAAAGCAGTCGGCATCATTGGCAATTCTGACCGGGCGTTGCATCAGTGCTTCGAGATCTTCGCGCAGTGGCTGGCCATTCAGGCAGGTACTGTTGCAGTTTTTTAATAACCCAGTCTCGAATGAGACTGCACCGGGTGTACCGATACCTACAGGTAGGTTGGCGGCGAGACCAAATTCATGCTGTAGCCCCTCTACCAATCCAGCAATGCTGGCCAGGGTGGCGGCATAATCGCCTTTTGGCGTCGGCACCCGTGTTCGAGCAGTGATCTGACCATCACCATTCATGATGATTGCTTCGATCTTGGTACCGCCGAGGTCGATACCTATTCTGGGTGTTTTGGTGGGTTGCTTATGCATAAGCGAATATTAGCACAGGCCCACTTGCCGACGGCAGTGCCAACAATGACTTGAGGTGTGTCTAGGCTCTTTGTAGACTCGAAGAACATCAACCGTTCGATCACCCATACAGGTATTGGCCATGTTTGAAGACGCGCAATTATCCTTTGGCTCTAACCAGGCGGCCTGCGAACACTCGGGGAAACCCCATCAACATGAGCATGAACAGGCCGCTTGCGCCTGCTGCTCGCCGGTATTTGCAACGATGCAATCGGTGATGACGGTCACGGATTTACAGCTTCGAGATGCTGATCACTGGCGATCCCGAGGCCGCGACTTGCCCGAAGTCGCAACCCATACCCAAGTGTTTATCAATGCCAAAATTCTTACCATGGACGACGGTGGCAATGAGGCCGATGCCATGGCTATTAAAGACGGCAAAATTGTCGCAGTTGGTTCGAAAGCGACTATTGTGAGTCAAGTGGATGACACGGCGCAGGTGATCGATTGTCAGGGCAAGTTATTGCTGCCGGGCTTTATTGAACCGCACTTTCATTTTTTACCTGTGGCGACGCTGGGTCAGTTTGAAGATGTGGGACCGTTTCGATACCCGACGGTGGAGGGCGCTCTTGGCCGGCTCAGACAACTGGCCGATGCCGCGGGCCCTGATGACTGGATCATGGGGCGCCAATTTGACCCGTCGCTGCAGGAAGGCGCCGACACCTTGACCCGGGATATGTTGGATAGTGTGTCCACCACTCAGCCGATTTATGTCTACAACGCCTCTCTGCATTTTGCTTACTGCAACAGCAAGGCCTTCGAGGTCGCTGGCATTCATCGTAATTCGCCAGATGATGCCACATCGGCCTATGGTCGCGATGCCAATGGTGAACTCAATGGTGTATTGCAAGGCGGTAAAGTCATGAATTCGGTGATTCGCCATAACCTGGCCCAACGTGATCATGACCTGGCAAGCGCCTGCCTTGATGTCTGCGCCAAGGCTAACGCGTTGGGCATCACCACCTTCTGTGATCAGGCGACGGGCATGTCTCGTGGCGTGAGTGAGGTCGATTTATACCGGGCCCTGGCAGACTCAGGTAAAATGACTGCCAGGCTACGGTATTCACCGAGCTATATGCTGCAAGCGCGTTTCGATGAGTCGGGCTTGCAATGTGGTGATGGCGACGAGATGGTTCGCGCCGTGGGTTGGAAGATCGTCTCGGATGGTTCCAATCAAGGGTTCAGCGGTTTGCAGCGTGAGCCTTACCTGCACTCTGAGCACAAAGGTGTGGCCTATGTTGAGGCTCAAGCGTTGACGGACCTGGTGGAAGAACGCCTGCGTCGAGGCTGGGCCGTGGTGATTCATGCTAATGGCGATCAGGCAATTGACAACACCTTAGACGCCTATGAGTCAGCCTGGAACAAGGGTTTGATGACCAATACCCCCTGCCGAATTGAACACTGCTCGATTTTACATGATGAACAAATTGATCGAATTGCGAAAATGAATCTGTCGCCGAGTTTTCTTATTGGCCATGTGTATTACTGGGGACAGGCGATGCGGGATAAGGTCTTTGGCGAGATCAAGGCGACGCTGCTCGATCGCACCAAGGCCTGTGAGGATAAGGGTATCCGTTGGACGCTGCACTCAGATGAACCTGTCACGGAAATGGGCCCGTTGCGTTGTATTGAAAATGCCGTGACCAGGAAAATGTGGAAGGAGCCGCTGACTATATTGGCCGCGGATGAGTGCATTTCCGTTGACGTGGCGTTGCGCGCCATGACTCGAGATGCGGCATGGCAATGTCACTCAGACCATGAGGTGGGTAGTCTCGAGGTCGGTAAATTTGCGGATTTCGTGATTCTCGATGAAGACCCGCGGTTGGTTAATCAGGATCATATTAGCCAGATAAAAGTCCTTGAAACCTGGATGGGCGGCCGACAAGTTTACACGGCCGCATAGCAACTCAGCTGAGTTATCATTAATGTTAATTCAGTTGTTTTTTTCAGTTCACAGCTAGTTATTCGCCGTAAGCGGTGCGTCGGTAGCGCAGCATTTTGCCGCTGCCAACGCCCGTGTGTTGGCCGTTATTCAGCGCTACCTGGCCGTTAACGATGACGGTGCTGATGCCGATGGGTTCCTGCTTCGGATCGTCGTAGGTCGCTTTGTCGATCACAATGTCGGGGTCAAACAGTACCAGGTCGGCCCAGTAGCCTTCCTTGATTTTGCCCCGTTCCACCAAACCAAAGGTCTGTGCCGACAGCGATGTCATTCGACGTACAGCCTCAGGCAAAGACAAGACGCCGTCTTCTCTAACGTACTTACCTAACACTCTAGGGAAGGTGCCGAAGAGGCGTGGATGAGGCCGGCCGCGTAGATCCGGGATGCCGTCAGAGCCCACCATCATGTCGGCGTGGCGCAGATTGGTCGCAATATCTTCTTCGTCGATGATGAAATGAATGCAAATAGTCCGCTCGCCTTTCGGTGCTGTCAGAATCGTGCGTACTAAATCGGTGATGTCGACGGCCTGTTCTGAGGCGATGTCGATCAGCATACGGCCTTCATAGTCTCTGAATGGCGGGCAGCTCGCGATTCGAATCACCTCAGCGAAATCCCGATTAATATTTTCCAGGTTGAAGTACTCGATCATCCGGCCGCTACCCGCGGTATAGGGATAAACATCAAGGGTGACTCGCTGACCACGACCCAGTGCAGCGTCAATTTTGGCGAGGGAATCCTTGATCTTGCCCCAGTTTTGTTTGCCGGCTGATTTGTGGTGGGAAATGTGGACATGCACATCACTTTCAAGACCGATGGTCAGGCTCTCATCGATGGCTTCCAGCAGACGGTCACCTTCGTTGCGCATATGGGTAGTATACAGGGCACCCGTGGTTTTCGCCGCCCGTGCCAGGGTAATGATTTCCTCGGTCTGGCTCCACTTTCCCGGGGTGTATATCAGTCCGGTGGAGAAGCCGCAGGCACCTTGCTCCATGGCCTGCTCAACCAGGCCATACATATGCTGTAATTCCGCCTGAGTGGGCGCGCGCTTTGCCATGCCCATGACGATGGCGCGCACCGTGTTATGGCCCACCAGCATCATATTGTTGATTCCCGGTTGCTTGCCCATGACCGCCTCGAAATAGCCGTTCAAATCGGTAAAGCCAGCCTCGACACCGGCCAATATGCCGCCGCTGGCTCGGGCTGGATCAATGCTCGGGTCGGCTGGAATGGCGCTGAAACCACAATTGCCAGCGACAACGGTGGTGACCCCCTGGGCAAGCTTGAAGGCCATGCCGGGATAACGAAAAAAGGCGCCATCGTCATGGGAGTGCGTGTCAATAAACCCCGGCGCAATATGAGCACCCTGGCCATCGATTTCAAGTTTTGCAGGTCCGGCTGTGCCCACGGTTTTAATACGGCCATCCTGAATTTCTATATCGGCGTCGAAGGCTGGACTGCCAGTGCCGTCGAGTACCTTGACGTTCCTGATGCTGATATCTGTCATGCTGCTGTGTCCTTTATTCGATTGTCAGATGTCTGTTAGTCAGAGCTTGTGGGGAAATGCCCCGCTTAGCCAAATCTAGAGTCCGTATCGTGCTGGCGATTGACGCAGCCATTCACCGATTTTTTCACCGATCATAATGCAGGTCAGGTTGGTGTTGGCCCTGGGTACGAAAGGCATAATGGAGGCGTCAGCGACGACCAGATTGTCGATGGTGTGACAGCACCCAAATTGATCCACGACCGCGCCGGGGTCCTCTTTGGGGCCCATCTTGACTGTGCCGCAGGGATGGTAACCGCTGGCGGAAAATTTGCGGACCAGTGTGTCCAGGCTCGCTGCGTCAAAGCCTCTGGCAGGATCAGGAAAGACGACGGAATCAATCATGTCGGCCAAAGGTCCGGATTGAGTGAATCTTAAAATATCCTGTAAGCAGGTGACCAGTCGACTGGCATCACGACTGTCTTCGCAAAAGCGATTGTCAATGATCGGATTGACCATAGGGTCCGCTGAGGCGAGGCGTATTTCTCCGCGTCCATATTGGTATTCTACGACCCCGGCGATGGCAAATCTTGGTGGATCTTGGCGCCTGCCGGCGAAGCTCAATTGCTCGATCTGTAAATCGTTACGTTTGTTCGAGCCTGCACAGGTATAGCGCAAAATGGTTTGGATGATAGGGTCGTCGTGATTGATGTTGACGCCAGACTTGACGTTCGCGACAACGGACAGTGCTGGGTGATCACTCAGGTTTTGGCCGACCGCTGGAATATCTTCAACCACCGGAATGCTGAGCTTGCTGAGTTGCGCGGCAGGGCCAAGGCCGGAACGCATCAATATCGCCGGTGACATAATGGCGCCAGCGCTCAGGACAATGGTTCGAGCGAACAACTGCTCGGTCTGTCCTGCGCTATTTTCGACCTCGATGCCAATGCAGACTCTATTCTTGATCAGCAGTCGACGAACATGAGTCTTGGCTCGAATAGTCAAGTTTGGCCGCAGCCGGGCTGGCGCGAGATAGGCCAGTGCGCTGGATATGCGCAGTCGTCCGAGCTTGTTCATCGGTTGGGGGCCTGCGCCAGAACCAGTGGGATCGTTAGCGTCGGGACAATCGTCATATCCCAGTTGCCCAGCAGAAGCCAGGAAGGCTTGATGCGCAGGTAATAATTCAGCGTCGGGATAGCGGCGGATAGAAACCGGTCCAGCATCGCCATGGTACGCCTTATCACCATAATCGAGATCTCGTTCAAGACGATTGAATGCGGGTAGTACCTCTTTCCAAGACCATGCGTCGTTGCCGAGGTCGGCCCACTCGTCATAGTCTTCGGGTGTGCCCCTCAACGCGATTGTTGTATTGACGGAACTTGAGCCGCCCGTCACCCTGCCGCGAGGGAAGGGTGAAGTGCGATATTGCGTTGGATTGTAGTTGAGACCCCAGTCGTGAGCGGTATAAGAATTATTGTGGCTGTTGGTGATGTCCTGCGGCGTGGTACTGGTGTCAGCGTAGTCTGGCCCCGCTTCAATCAACAAAATATTCAGGTTTGGGTTTTCTGAGGCTCTGGCGGCAATGGCTGAACCACTGCTGCCAGCACCGATGATGAGAAGGTCGTACATAGGATGAGCCGCCATGAATCGATGCAGCTATTGTGCATGTAATTGTGCACTCGGCGCCATAGCTCACAGCAGATAACTTGTTAGTCGTGATGCTTATTCTAAAATAAGGTAGGCCAAGCCGTAGCCTATGAGTGCAGCGTGGGGTGCCAGCAACAGACCGATGACTGCTGCCAGTCGCACAAATACCGTTTGGGTCCCCCAATAGCGCGCCAATCCTGCGCAGACGCCAGCGATTTTACGATTTTTGTTGTCGAGCCTGAGACTGCTCGAATCTGTACTGCGGCTGTTTGAAGAGTATTTTTGTCCTCTTCTCATGGGGCTTGCTCCCTTAATCTGCTAGGTTTGGGTCCGTATCAGGCGCTGAACCAGTCGTTAGACGCGCTGCTGGATCGTGTTGCCGTTAGGGTGTGTTGCGTCCGGTCGCTGTTGTGTTTGATTCCATGTGCTGGTCTCGACCGGCCGCATCTTCAATCGACTTGTCGAGGTGCGGTCCGATTGTCCATAAGTGTTGTATTACATGATTCGTGCCAGCATTGAAGTGCGTCACTAACGCATTGTTAATTAACGTAAAAATGAGATTATAATCATTTTTATTAGCTGCCAATGAGGCGCTAAATACAAAAAATAACTAAAAAATCGGTGAATTTCACCAACAGTAGGTAGGGTCTGCCCGCAAAGCTGGACTTATTCCTCGTTGGGTACTAGCCGACAGGCGTGCCTTGTGCGCTATACTCGGGCTTTTATTGGGTGGGAGACAAAAGCATGAATGGAGCCGAGAGCTTAGTGGCGACTTTGATTAATAACGGGGTTGAGGTGTGTTTCACCAACCCGGGGACCTCTGAGATGCACATGGTTGCGGCTATCGGTAAGGTCGACGGCATGCGTTCGATCCTGGGTTTGTTTGAGGGTGTCTGTACCGGCGCGGCCGATGGCTATGGGCGTATGGCAGGTAAGCCGGCTTGTACTTTACTGCATCTGGGTCCTGGCTTATCTAACGGGTCAGCGAATTTACACAATGCCAAGAAAGCGAATTCACCGGTTTTGAATCTTATTGGTGATCATGCGACTTACCACAAAAAATACGATGCACCGCTGACCTCCGATATTATTGGTCTGGCTCAGCCTGTTTCCCATTGGGTGCGGACTACCGAGACCGCGGCTAATTTGCCTAAGGACGCGGTGGATGCTGTGGTGGAAACGAATACCGGTGCAGGTAGGATTGCTACTATGATCGTGCCGGCAGATTGTGCTTGGAATGATTCCGTTGAGCCGTTGGCAATGCAAGCCGCACCCGCGCCAGGGTTGGTGAGCGAGGCCGCAGTTGGCCAGGCGGCCGAATTATTGAACAATGGCAAAGCCACCATGTTGCTGTTGGGAAATATGGCATTGACCGAACGTAGTTTAGAGCTGGTGAATAAAATTTCGCAGGCGACAGGGGCCCGCATCTTTTGTGACACGTTTTTTAAGCGGATGCCGCGGGGTGAGGGGCGGTGCCAAATAGAGCGCCTGGCTTATTTCGCCGAGCAAGGCGTCGAGC
>JABMOJ010000136.1 GCA_013204195.1 SAR86 cluster bacterium | reverse complement strand
GGTCATTCAGAAGCCGTGCATATCCAGACCCGCGAGCCCTTATCTGTCGCAGCCGCGCGAGCGCTGTTGGCTGAAGCGCCTGGAGTCACACTGATTGATGAGTCGGTAGATGGAGGGTACCCCACGGCGGTATCTGATTCCGCTGGTAATGATCCTGTGTTCGTCGGTCGGCTTAGACAAGACATCTCTGCTCCGAACGGTTTGAATATGTGGATCGTCTCTGACAATGTCAGAAAAGGCGCGGCGCTTAACAGTATACAAATTGCGGAACTTTTGGTAAAAAGACTTTAATTAGCGCGACTTACCGCAATAAGTGTAGACCATTTCTAGGTCGCTACTCGAAGTCATCATGGGTGACGTGTTTTCGTTCTGGCAACTTCAGACAGTCTATGGGGCAACCAGAGGGAAACACACTAATGATTCAGCGGCTACTGGTTTACGGCGCAGCGTTACTGGTATTAACGACTTCACCGGCTTTTGGGCTGGGATTAGGTCGTCTTGATCTGCAGTCGGCACTTAATCAACAATTTGTGGCAAACATTGAGCTCACCAATGTGAGTGAGCTGGATGTAGAAGAAATCCTTCCGAACCTAGCATCCCAAGCAGCCTTTGATCGTGTGGGCGTAGAGCGTAATTACGTCCTCACCGACTTGCGATTTAAAGTCGTTCCGACAGACGGTAGCGGAAAAATGCTGCGAGTGACCAGCACAAGACCGATTAGTGAGCCGTTTTTGAACTTCTTGGTAGAAGTCTTGTGGCCTAACGGCCGTATTCTTCGAGAATATACCGTGCTGCTCGATCCGCCGGTTTTTACTGATGATGGTATCGCGCCGCTGCAGGTGGCAACAGCATCAAGCCCCGAGGTTGTTGCTGTCACGCCGGCCATGGCGTCCTCAGAAACGCCAGTATCTCAGGCGGCCAATGGCTTAGGCACAGGCCAAAAGAGAGATGGAGAATATGGGGTGACCGGTGCCGGTGATACGCTGTGGCAGATTGCTCTTGAAGTACGTCCCAATCGCCAGGTGACGGTCCAGCAAACGATGTTGGCGCTGCAACGGTCAAACCCTGACGCCTTTATGAACAATAATATCAATCTGCTCAAGGCCGGTTATGTGCTCCGCATCCCTGATACAGACGAGATTCAGCGTGAGACGAAGGCATCCGCCCAGAGTCAGGTACGGGTTCAGAATGATGATTTTGACGCCGGTCGAAATAGCACGCCGGTTACGCAGCTGGATGCCACAAGCCGGCAGCGAGCGAGCCTGGGAATAGACAGCCGTAACGACGACGAAGGCGAGTTGAGGCTGGTGTCCGCAGAAAATGGCAATATGGATGATACTGACGAGCGTGCAGGTTCAAATAGCGGCTTGGAGGGTGCAACCAATAGCGCGATGGCAGCGGATCTTGCGCTTGCTCGAGAAGATATTGACCGGGCCCAGCGCGCGAATGGCGAGCTCACTGCGCGGATGGATGATCTGGCAAGCCAGATCGAAACGTTGAGTGAAATCGTCAAACTCAAAGACGATCAATTGGCCGCGCTTCGAGCTGAAGTGCAACGGGCACAGGACGAGCTGGCACAGGCCGCGGTCAACACGCCCAAGGCAAGCAACGCCAGTGCTGGTTTGCTGACGAATCCGTTTGTGCTCGGGGGGCTGGGTCTAATGTTGATCAGCGCGATTGCCGGTGTTCTGATTTACCGTCAGCGGCGCCAGGATAAAGCCTCGGCGGAGAGTGAGGAATTTGAAAGCTTGCCGTCGTCGATGGCTGAGCCGCTGGAATCAAGTGCGGTAGCGGCAGAGGGGCAGTCGGATGAATTTGAGGATGATGCCAGTCCGCAGACTAGTGATGTGATGGGGGAGGTTGAAATCTACATCGCTTACGGGCGTTTCCCCCAAGCCATTAGCTTTTTGCTGAAGGCGATCGCGGCTGAACCAGATCGGTTTGATATCCGTCTTAAGCTACTTGAAGTCTATGTTGAAACGGGGGATGCGGTCGCGTTTAACCTGCAGCTCGATGAACTTCGGCAGTTGGCCGACGATCAGACTATTGAGCAGGCGTTGGCGCTTCAGGCTAAAATTCCCGGGGCCTCGGAAAGCGAAGTCGTCACAATGGGTGCGACGATGATCGACCGCACACCGGCTGATGATGACTTATCTTTTGATCTAGATGACCTCGACAGCGAGACGGACGATAGTGGCTTTGAATTCAATAGTGACGATGATCTAGAAATTGATACCGAAAGTGCTGAGTCTCCCGTTGGCGAAACATTGGGCCTGCAATCTGATGACTTGGCGCTTGCCCATGATTTGAGTGACGATCTGGATCTGGATCTGGATCTGGATTTGGATCTGGATCTAGATCTAGATCTTGATTTAGACGATGAGTCTTTGACGCTGGCCGGCGATACGCCCAAGGCGAATCTGGCTGATGACATTCCCAGCTTGGACGACGAAGATGACCTCGACTTGGATGAGGACTTCTCCTTTAGTCTCGATGAAGATAGTCTCGATGAAGATAGTCTCGATGAAGATAGTCTCGATGAAGATAGTCTCGATGAAGATAGTCTCGATGACGATTTAGATCTGTTAGCCGATACAGGCTCAGTCGAAAATGCTGATGGCTTGGCACTAGATGATAACGACCTGGCTTTGGATGACGATAGCTTTAATTTAGACCTGGATGACGAAAACTTTAATCTCGATGAAGATATGGGGACTAAGCTCAACCTGGCCAGAGCCTATATTGATATGGATGATGACGAGGCTGCTCGAAAGACGCTGGAAGAGGTCGTTGCGGGTGGTTCTGACGCTGAGATCATGGAAGCCAAGGCGTTACTCGAGCAGATAGGTTAGGACACCCGGTTCGGCGACTTAAGCCGCTGGCGATGTAAAGGAATGAGAGATTTTGAGTCGAATCGTGTTGGGCCTGAGTTATTCAGGTGCTCAATTCCACGGCTGGCAAGCCCAACGTGAAGGTAATACTGTTCAGCAAACCCTTGAGGCAGCATTGTCGAAAATTGCTGATCATGAGGTTCGCGTCATTTGTGCGGGCCGCACCGACACTGGTGTGCATGCCACCCGCCAAATCGTCCACTTTGACACTTCAGTGATTCGTCCAGAGAAAGCCTGGGTGCTGGGAACTAATGCGCACTTGGCCGACAGTGTCGCTGTCAGTTGGAGTCGGATAGTCGACGAGACCTTTAGCGCGCGTTTTAGTGCCACTGCGCGGCGTTATCTGTACTGTATTCACAACACGGCGGTGCGCTCGGCGATCGGTGCTGGGTTGTTTACTCGGGAACATCGCCCCCTGGATACAGCGAAGATGCATCAGGCCGCCCAGGCGTTGCTTGGTGAACATGATTTCTCCGCCTATCGGGCTTCCAAGTGCCAATCCAAAACCCCCATGCGCAATATCCACGAGATTACGGTTTCGCGGCGGGGTGAAATGGTCTTGGTGAATATTAAAGCGAATGCTTTTTTGCACCATATGGTCCGTAATATCGCCGGGGTTCTAATGAATATTGGCGCAGGCGAGCGAGCCGTCGACTGGTCCGCTGAATTGCTGGAGGGCCGGGATCGAACGGTTGGGGCCATGACCGCGCCCCCCCACGGCCTGTATTTAGTCGATGTAGTCTATCCGGATACTTTTGAATTACCCCAGGGACCTAAAATACCGCATTTTTTTGCTGATCAATAAGTCTCCTCGCGTTACCGGGGCTGAAGATTGGTGTTAAACTCTCGGCGTTTTTAAGTACTGGATAATCGAACGATGGTCACTCGGGTAAAAATCTGTGGCATCACCCATCCGGACGATGCCTTAATGGCTGTCAGGGCGGGTGCTGATGCCCTCGGGTTTGTGATGTATGAACCGAGTCCTCGTTTTGTCGATGCGCCATCGGCGCAGAAAATTTGTGCCCAGGTGCCGGTGTTTGTCACTCGAGTCGGACTGTTCGTCAATCATTCTCGAGAACAGGTCGGCGCTATTCTCCGTCAGGTCCCATTCGATCTACTGCAATTTCATGGGGATGAATCCAACGAATTCTGTGCCAGCTTCGACCGGCCCTTTATCAAGGCTATACGTATCGCGCCAGGCGATGATGTGGCCCAGCTAGTCGCTCAATACCCCGATAGCCGTGGCGTGCTCCTAGATGCTTTTGTCGATGGTCTATATGGCGGTACTGGCCGTACTATTGATTGGCATCAGCTGCCGGGACTGAACACAGCCGTTGTGCTTGCTGGCGGTCTCGATCCTAATAATGTCGGGCTGGCGATTGCCAACGCTGCCCCGTACGGGGTCGACGTTAGTGGTGGGGTTGAACGGTCTAAAGGCCGTAAAGATGCTGACAAGATCATAGGTTTTATGCGCGCGGTTCGCGCAGCAGATGACATTTAATGGATAACAGGCTACCTCGGCAGCTAGATGCAGTTGTCAGAGGTCGCCAGACAACAGGTAAGGTGAGTAGATGACAAGTACAGTGGAAGATGACGGGCAGGCGGCTTCGGAAGTTAGGGCGGCGGGTATTAACGAAGCCTTGACCGTGATGCCAGATGAGAAGGGTCATTTCGGTCCCTATGGCGGGCAGTTTGTTTCAGAAATTCTGATGACGGCCTTGGCTGAACTTGATCAGGCTTATCGTCACCTCAAGAATGACAAGAACTTCCTGGCGGAATTTCATCATGACCTGGAACATTACGTGGGTCGGCCTTCGCCACTGTATTTTGCTGAGCGACTCACGAAGCAGATGGGCGGCGCACGAATCATGCTAAAGCGTGAAGACCTGAACCACACCGGTGCGCACAAAATTAATAACTGTATTGGTCAGGCACTATTGGCCAAATATATGGGTAAGCCTCGCGTGATTGCCGAGACCGGCGCCGGTCAGCACGGTGTGGCTTCGGCCACGGTCGCCGCGCGCTTCGGGTTGAAGTGCCGGGTATATATGGGCAGTGATGATATCGCTCGCCAAAGCCCAAATGTTTATCGGATGAAATTACTGGGTGCTGAGGTTGTCCCTGTCACCAGCGGTTCACGCACTTTGAAGGATGCGCTAAGTGAGGCCATGCGTGACTGGGTCACAAACGTGGACGACACCTATTACATCATCGGTACCGTTGCCGGTCCGCATCCGTACCCGATGCTGGTGCGTGACTTTCAGTCAGTCATTGGTATTGAAGCACGAGCCCAGTGCTTGAAGCAGTTCGGCACTATGCCCGATGCTATCGTTGCCTGCGTTGGAGGTGGGTCTAACGCCATGGGTATCTTCTATCCGTTCCTGGAAGACCGCGACGTTCGCCTCATCGGCGTTGAACCTGCCGGTCACGGATTAGAGACCGGCCAGCACGCCGCACCGCTGAGCACAGGGAAGATCGGTATTCTGCAGGGCAATCGCACTTACCTCATGCAAGATAGCGACGGTCAGGTGCTCGACACCTATTCAATCTCTGCAGGACTGGATTATCCTGGCGTTGGGCCAGAACATGCGTGGCTGAAGGATATTAAGCGGGCTGAGTATGTGGCGGTAGATGATAAGCAGGCCTTGCATGCCTTTCGCCAATTGAATCGGCTTGAAGGAATCTTGCCAGCGTTAGAATCAGCCCATGGCTTGGCGTATGCCATGGACCTCGCTGCGACGATGAGCAAGGACGAGATTATCATCGTGAATCTGTCGGGTCGGGGTGACAAAGACATTCCGACCATGGCCAAAATTGATGGCATCAGCCTTGATTAACCCAAAGAACCCGGGAGTAGTAGCTTGAGCCGTATTGCTGATTGTTTTCAACGCCTCGCAGATAACCGTCAAAAAGCGCTGGTAGTCTATGTGGTCGCCGGTGACCCGACGCCCGCGATAACCGTGCCGCTGATGCACGATATGGTGGCCAGTGGTGCCAGTATTATTGAACTTGGCGTCCCCTTTACGGACCCTGAGGCGGAAGGCCCGGTGATCCAGTTAGCCCATGAGCGCGCCATGCGTCACAGGGTGATTTTACGAAATACCATCGCTATGGTGGCCAGCTTTCGTGAGCAGGACACCGTCACGCCAGTGGTGCTGATGGGGTACATTAACCCGATTGAGGCGATGGGTTATGAAGCCTTCGCGGCCCTGGCCGCCAGCGCTGGCGTCGACGGCACCATTTTAGTGAACGTACCGCCGGAAGAAGGCCGAGTGCTGGATCAGGCCATGATCAGTCAAGGTCTGGATCCAATTTACCTGCTAGCACCGACCACGCCTGAGGCTCGAGCGAGAATGATATTCGAACGAACCCGCGGCTTTACCTATTATGTGTCGGTCAAAGGTACGACCGGCGCTGGCAATCTCGATATTGACGAGGTGACTCGCCGAGTTGCGGCTTTCAAGGCTTACGCTACGACCCCAATCGTGGTGGGCTTTGGCATCAAGGATGGCGAATCTGCAGCACAGATCGCCCGAGTCTCTGATGGCGCGGTGGTGGGTACGGCGCTGGTGAGTTTAATCGCAGCCAATGAGCAGGACCCCGTTCGGTTGCGTGAGGCGGTCAGTGAACTCGTCGCCGACATGCGTGCGGCGATGGATGCAGTGTCCTGACTATGGAGTTGGCTGACTGGCTGCAGCGCATAGAACAACAACATCCGGTGAAATGGGACTTGGGTCTTGCCCGGGTTGGTGAGGTTGGACGACGGTTGGGGGTATTAACCCCCGCACCGTTAACCTTCTTGGTTGCCGGCACGAATGGCAAAGGCTCGACCTGCGAATACATTACCCAATTGTGTCGGGCCCAGCATTTGACCGTGGGTAAATCGACTTCCCCCCACCTGCAACGATTTAATGAGCGGATCGAGATCGACGCAGAGCCAGCGTCTGACGCCCTGATTTGTGCGGCTTTCGAGGCCATCGATCAGGCTCGGGCCGAAATTTCATTGAGCTACTTCGAATATGGTGCCCTGGCCGCCCTCGTGATTTTCAAGCAACAAGCTGTCGATGTGGCCGTCCTCGAGATTGGCCTTGGTGGGCGTCTTGATGCCATGAACATTGTCGATCCTGATGTCTCGGTGATCACGCGCATTGCCCTTGATCATCAATCTTGGCTGGGCGATACCCGTGAATTGATTGGTGCCGAGAAGGCTGGCATTCTGCGCGCCGGTATTCCTTGCGTGCTGGTAGATCGGGCGCCGCCCGTATCGATTCTTGCGCAGGCGAAAGCTTTGCAAGTACCCTTGTTCGCGTTGGGTGTTGATTTTGATCTAGCTGAAGATGCCCTGTGGCTCACTCATCAAGGTGATGTTTCAAGTCATGCCGAGCTACCGGCGTTGAATTTACCTGCTGATAGCTTTGTCGCTGCTTGTCAGGCTGTCACCTGTGCCGGACTGACGCTCAGCGATGCTGAGATTCGGCTTGCCGCTGAGGCGGGACAGGTCGCTGGTCGATTTCAACAAGTGGCTTCGCCACGTCGGACCATACTGGATGTTGCTCACAATCCAGATGCTGCAATCTATTTGCGCGACAAGTTGCAGGCTAGGGCGCAGCAGTTGCCGAATACGGGTCGATGCCACGCGGTTGTGGGCATGTATGCCGACAAGGACTTTGCCGGAGTTCTCAATCTGTTGGCGCCCCTGGTCAGCTATTTTTATTGTACCGACATGAATGAATCGCGCGCGGCACCGGCTACCCTGCTGGCAGAGCATTTGACGAATCTCGGTGGGTCTGTGGTCAGTACTTATGCTAAAATAGCGCAAGCCTATAGGGCCGCTGTTCTGCAGTGTGCAGATGAGGACTATATTGTGGTGTTTGGGTCATTTCCGGTGGTTGCAGGTGTGCTGGATGTGTTGGCTGAGCGTGCCGCCGAAGATGCTCCGTTAAGTCCTGAATAACAAAGGCTAAATCCATTGTACCAAGAGAAGTGAATAACTAGTTGGATACAAAACTGAGACAACGGGTCGTGGGAGCAGGGGTGCTGACGGCTCTGGCTATCATTATTTTGCCAATGCTGCTGGATGGTACTTCAGATGATCGCGCGCGGGTTATGGCGACGATTCCAGAACCGCCCACCATCGAGCTCAAAAAGCTTTCAATGGAAGGCGCGCTGCGTAGAATGCGCGAGATGGAGCAAGAGAGCGCCGCCCAGCTGCCAGAATTGCTGCCGGACTTCACGCCCTATGATAAAACCACGGCGGCTGATGAAAATGTGTCTGCAGGCAAAAAGTCAGGTGCTATCGATCTGACACTCGACAAAAATTCTTTGCCGGTGAGTTGGAGTCTGCAACTCGGTAGTTTTCAAGATCCCAAAAATGCTCAGCGTTTGAGGCAACAGCTCAGAGATGCCGAGTACCGCACCTATATTATCCGTGTACTGACAGCCGATGATAACACCGAGACGTTTCGGGTTTATATTGGTCCAATGCTGAAAAAGAACCAGCTAGAAGCGATCGCGGAAGAAGTCCGCGTGAAATTTAAGATCACAGGTCAGATTGTTCGTTATCGGCTAGAAGATGATGGCGGCCAGTTGGGTGGTTAGTTTATCGATGGCCTGGGGTGATTTTTTGCCGTGCAACCAGATGCTAAAAAATAGTCGAGAGATTAAGAGGGCGAGGTCTTGGAGGAAATAGCGGCGGTAGATTGGGCGATTATTATCGTGGTGCTGGTATCAACCCTCATCAGTATTATGCGTGGTTTCGTTAAAGAAGCTCTATCCCTGGCGACCCTGATAGCGGCGATTTTGATTGCCCGCGTGTTTGGCCCCCAGGTCGCCGATATGCTCGTGGACTTTATCAGTGTTCCGTCACTGCGTTTAGCAGCGGCCTACGGCGGCCTCTACCTGGCAACCATGATCATAGGCGGTATGATTAACTATTTGATTTACCAAATCGTCAGCATCTCCGGCCTGTCATCGATCAATCGGATCCTGGGTATGGGCTTCGGCTTTGTTCGCGGCGGGTTGATTGTGGTGGTGGCCGTTGCGATCATGGCTCGAATGCCGATCAGTGAAGATAGCTGGTGGCAATCTTCAAGGTTGATCCCCCAGGTGATCGTCATAGCCGATGGGTTACAAATTTTTGTCATCGATAAAGTCGATGAATTCAAAGCGCATGGGATTTCTATTTAGTGCCTACAGGTTAGTGCCTACAGGTTAGTGCCTACAGGTTAGTGCAAGCAGGCAAATTGTAATACGTCAGAACAGATCAGTGACTCCAACATCTAAGAGGTTAAAATTATGTGCGGCATAGTCGGTATGGTTGGCAGAAGCGAGGTTGCCTACGATCTATATGATGCTCTGACGGTGTTGCAACATCGAGGTCAAGATGCAGCGGGTATTGTTACCTGTCAGGGAGATAAGCTCAACCTGAGGAAAAATAATGGTCTGGTGAAAGACGTATTTCAACAGGATCATATGAACCAGCTGAAGGGCAATATGGGCATCGCTCATGTCCGCTACCCCACAGCGGGTACGGCAAGCTCGGCTGAGGCCCAGCCGATGTATGTTAACTCACCGTTCGGCATTTGCCTGGCGCACAACGGTAACCTGATCAATGATCGTCAATTGAATGAAGATTTATTCAGAACCGATCGCCGCCACATTAACACAAGCTCTGACTCTGAAGTGTTGCTCAATGTCTTTGCGCATGAGTTGCAGAGCATTGCTGGAATGCGCTTAGCACCTGAAGACGTGTTCAACGCAATTACTCGTGTTCATGAACGGGCCGTAGGCGCTTATGCTGCGGTGGCGCTGATCATTGGCTTTGGCATCGTCGGGTTTCGTGATCCGAATGGTATTCGCCCAGTTTGCTATGGCAAGCGTGAGACTCCGCAAGGTACGGAATATATCATTGCCTCGGAAAGTGTCGCATTAGACATTCTTGGCTTCGACTTTATCGATGACATTCAACCTGGTCAGGCGGTCTGCATTCAGACCAACGGTGAGGTCTTCGTTCAGCAGTGTTCGCCAAAGGCTGAGTATAGTCCCTGTATCTTTGAGCAGGTCTATTTAGCGCGGCCAGACTCAGTTATTGATGACGTGTCGGTGTACAAGTCCCGATTAAAGATGGGTGAGAAACTCGCGGACAAAATTCTGCGTGAATATCCTGATCATGATATTGATGTCGTCATTCCCATTCCTGACACCAGCTGCACCGCGGCATTGCCGATGGCGCACCGCCTCGATGTGAAGTATCGAGATGGTCTGGTTAAGAACCGATATATCGGTCGCACCTTCATCATGCCCGGCCAACAGCAGCGGCAAAAATCCGTGCGTCAGAAGTTCAACACCGTTGATCTCGAGTTTCGTGGCAAAAATGTGTTGTTAGTTGATGATTCAATTGTTCGAGGTACCACGACGCGGCAGATCGTGCAGATGGCGAAAGAAGCCGGCGCGAAGAAAGTCTATCTGGCCTCGGCGGCGCCACCGGTGCGCTACCCCAACGTTTATGGCATCGATATGCCGGCAGCCTGTGAATTCGTCGCGGACGGTCATACCGTCGAGGAAATCGCCGCCTATATCGGCGTTGATTGGCTTATCTATCAGGACCTTGAAGACCTGGTGGATTGCGCGATGGGTATCAACCCCAAAATCACCCGGTTCGACACCAGCGTATTTGATGGTGTCTATATTACCGGCGGCGTCGATGAGAAGTATCTGGCGCGGATTGAATCCCAGCGTGGTGATGGTGCCAAGAGTGGCCGTCGGCTGGCGGAAATGGCAATTATTGAGATGCATAACCAGGGTTAGGCCGTCAGCGATCGGCTGAGTGCGGTTAACCCCTGGTTGATCGCCACTGTGGTGGCGCATGACTCTGACGCATACATGGATGTATGCGTCACGCTTGATCAGGGAGCTGTATGCAAGACGTTATTCAACATACCATTGCACAAGTTGGGACGGTGCTGCTGGGCAAAGAGCCGCAGATCAAACTTGCGCTGGCCTGTTTGTTGTCCCGTGGTCACCTGTTGATTGAGGATCTACCGGGTATGGGCAAAACGACGCTGTCTCAAGCGTTAGCCCGGGTTCTGGGCCTGAGCTATAGTCGAATTCAATTCACCAGTGATTTGTTACCCGCCGATATCCTTGGCACCTCAATATTTGATAAGGCTAGTGGCGAATTTAACTTTCACCCTGGGCCGATTTTCAATCAACTGATTCTCGCCGATGAGATCAATCGCACCACGCCAAAAAGCCAGAGTGCACTGCTTGAGGCCATGGAAGAGCAGCAGGTCACCATTGAAGGGGCAACTCGGCCATTGCCATCTCCATTTTTTGTGATCGCGACGCAGAATCCGAATAACCAAGGTGGTACCTTTGCCCTGCCAGAGTCCCAACTAGATCGATTCCTGATGCGAATCGAGCTGGGCTATCCTGATCCCGCAGCCGAACGGCAGTTACTGAAGGGCGAAGATCGTCGTCACGTGCTGGCGCGTTTGCAACCTACGTTGGATGTCGATCGACTCAGTGATTTACAGTACCGATGCCAGCAAGTAAATGTCACCGATGCGCTGCTTGATTATGTTCAACGCTTGGTGCTGTACACTCGGCAGGCGCCGGAATTCGCCTATGGTTTGTCGCCTCGAGGTGCTCTGGCATTACTAGCTTGCGCGAAAAGCTGGGCCTTGATTGAGGGCCGTTTGTACGTCGTGCCGGAAGACGTTCAGGCTGTCTTGCCCTCGGTCGTCGAACATCGGTTGCGAGAGACCGCGGACTTCAGCGGTCATGGCGCCGGCGGTCTGACTCAGCGGTTGCTTTCCAAAGTCGACATCATAGGCTGATGGCCAATCCAAAGGGTCATGAGACCGCGCCTGAGAGCCGATTGTGGCGCTCAGTACGGTTTCAACGTTGGTTAAATCGACGTCTGCCACCGGCGAATGCGGTGGTCTTAAACCAAAGCAATATCTTTATTCTGCCGACCCGGCAGGGTATCTATTTCCTGGTACTGATATTTTTTATGGTGCTGGCAGCCATCAACTATCAGAACAGCCTGATTTTTGGCCTGGCATTCCTGCTGCTCAGTCTTTTTATGGTCAGTATTCTTCACACCTTTGGTAATTTGTCTGGTTTGACCGTTCAAGCTGGTGCCGCTCGGGATGCATTTGCGGGCGAGGATGCTAGTTTCAGCGTGCGTCTGTCCCGCCAGGGTGAGCGGCATCACGAGGCGATCGTTCTGGGTTGGGATCCTGAGCGCCTGACGGGTGCCGATCTGATTGAAGATGAAGCAGCCCTGATACGGCTGTTTGTTAAGAGTAAGCGCCGGGGCCGGTTAAATCCCGGTCGGTTGTTGATCCAGACCCATTATCCCGTTGGCTTGTTTCGCGCCTGGTCGTGGATCGATCTGGATATGGCAGCGGTCATCTATCCGCGGCCGGTGTATGCCGCAGAGTTGCCGGCTACTGCGGGCGTGAACCCAGACGGCGAATTACTCCAGCGCAGCGGTGTGGATGATTTTTATGGGTTTCGCGATTATCAACCAGGGGATTCCTTGCGTCATGTCGCCTGGAAATCCTTTGCTCGAACGGGTGATTTGTTAGTCAAGGAATTTGCGGCCAGTGTTGACCGTCGAGTCTGGATTGATTGGGACCTCTTTCCTAATCTTGATCGTGAGAGTCGCCTGAGCCGTTTGTGTTTCTGGGTCGTGACCCTGGGCAAGTCCGATGCTGAGTACGGGCTGCGCCTGCCTGGGCTTGAAATAGAACCTGGCAAAGGCGCTGAACATCAGGAGCGCCTGCTGCGGGAGTTAGCATTGTTTGAACTTCAACCGCCAGTTTCGGCGGTGAAAACATGACAGGCTTTCAGATCCCGAGAAACAGCCTGGTCTGGCTGCTGGCGGCCCAAATTGCAGTCATCGCGCCTCATGCGCAGCGATTGCCCATTTGGGTCACGCTGATCTGTGTTGGCTGCTGCCTGTGGCGAGTCATGGTCTATCAGGGTCGTTGGTCATACCCCGGGCGATGGACCAAGGTCGTATTTGTCGTAGCCGGCCTGATCGGTATCGGCGTCGGCTATAAGGGCAGGGTTTATGGCCTGGAGCCGGCGGTTGCCTTATTGGTCGTAGCCTTTGTCCTTAAGTTACTTGAAATGCAGCATAAGCGTGATGCTTACATTGTGATTTTGCTGGGTTATTTTGTCGCGATTACCGAATTTTTGTTTTTCCAAAGTATTCCTTATGCCCTGTATACGCTCTTTGCTGTGGTGCTGATTACAGCGGCGTTGATTGGCCTGAACCAAACCCAGTCCCATCGTCGACCACTAAAGACGTTCAAGCTGGCGACGACGCTACTGGTGCAATCGATTCCCATGATGCTGGTGTTGTTTGTCCTGTTCCCTAGGATCTCGCCCCTTTGGACGGTGCCGCTCGAGTCGCAAGCGGCCAAAAGTGGTGTGACTGACCGAATGAGCCCGGGTGATATCGCCAGTCTCAGTCTGTCGCCAGAACTGGCCTTCAAGGCCAGCTTCAGTGGTGCGATTCCAGGTCCTGGTCAGCTTTACTGGCGTGGCCTGGTGCTTGAAAATTACGACGGTAAAACTTGGACCCGACGGGCTAATCTAACAGATAGTATCTGGCGCAATAAACAAAGCAAGCCTGTCTGGGCCAAGGATATCGAGCGCTTGGGAAGTACGCAAAGCTATAGCATTATTCTTGAGCCGACTCGGCAGAACTGGCTGTTCAGTCTGGCTACAGCGGACCTTCCAGCCAACGCTGATATCGCGATGCTTGACGATTACACCCTCGCCTATGTTCACCGTCGAGGCGTTACCGCCAAGTTCAAGTATGCTGTGACTTCTGATCTGGAGTATCGATTGGAAACCGAGCTTAATGATGAGGTGCGGCGACGGAACACGAGTCTGCCCAGAGACAGTAACCCGCGTACGCGAGCATTGGTAAATGCTATATGGGCATTGGCCAGTAATGATGCAGATTACGTCAATCGGGTGCTGATCTATTTTGCTGACGAGAAGTTTGCTTATACCCTGCAGCCGCCGAAACTCGGTGATGATGATATCGATGAGTTCCTGTTCGATAGCCAACGCGGCTTCTGCGAACACTATGCTGGCAGTTTTGTGTTCATGATGCGTGCTGCCGGTATTCCCGCGCGGATCGTGTTGGGCTATCAGGGCGGTGAATATAATGCGCTAGCGAACTACATTGCGGTGCATCAATTCGATGCGCACTCTTGGGCCGAAGTTTGGTACGAGGGGCGCGGCTGGGTTCGGGTCGACCCGACTCAGATGGTATCGCCAGAGCGTATTCAGCGCGGTCTGGAAAGTGCTGTGGCTGACGAGGATACCTTCCTTGCCAACTCACCACTGTCGTGGCTTAAGTATCGACAGTTACTCTGGCTTCAGGAGTTACGTCAGCAATTGGGTGCTATTGGTCATTATTGGGATAACTGGGTCGTTGGGTACAATGCCAGAAGCCAATTAGTGTTCCTGTCAAAGTATCTTGAAAAGGTGGATGCCAGCCGCCTAGGCATGCTGATGCTGACGGTATTCTTCGGTCTGCTCGGCATCGTTGCGCTGTTTGTGCTGCGAACGCGTAACAAGCGCGTCCTGACTGGCGTTGATCAGCAGTATCTCCGGTTTTGCCAGCTGCTGAGCAAGCAAGGATTGGTTCGATACCACGGCGAGGGACCCCGGGACTATAGCCGACGAATCAGTCGAGAAAGACCAGATCTTGCGTTAGTCATCCAGCGAGTGACGCAGGAATTTATACGCTTGAATTATGAGGTCGGCTCGCCGAATGTTAGCCCTGCGCTTAAAAACAGCATCAATGCTTTTCGGTTTAGCGTTTGATGCCTGAGGCTCGTGGATGAT
>JABMOJ010000135.1 GCA_013204195.1 SAR86 cluster bacterium | reverse complement strand
TACCACATCTTGTACCACGCAAATTCAAACTCCTCATCACAATCTAGCCCAGAAGAACCTCAACTATTCACCCTAGCCATGTCTCTGCATAGGGTTTAAAGGCCCTAGACATACCCCCCCCCGGGCAGGAGGCCACCCCACCCCCTACCCATAGGTAATGAGTGCTCGAACATTTTTAAGCTTTTTAAACTTGTCAAAAGGTCAAGGGTTTGTGTTGGAGGTTAAGGGGCTATGCGAGCGAAGATGGCATTAGTTGATGTAACCCCCCCCAATAAAAAAGAAACTGGCCCGACCTCTACTTTTGCAGCAAGTTATGGATGGGGTGATTACCGTACGCGGATTGAAGGTGCGCACCAATATGATAATTCGGTATCCTGTTGCTGAAATAACGGTAGTATGTTTTCAATGGTGCTGAATCGCGAAGCGTTGAAGGGGTATAGGGTGAATAGCAAAATCAGATTGGGCGGTCTCTGGATGGTGTTATTGAGTCTGTTAGCAGGGTGCGGTGATGCAGGTCAGTCATCGAGTGACGCCGTGAAGTCGACCACCGAAGTGACCGTAAAACCCTTGAAAATCGCTGTGCTGCGCTTTCAGCACGAAACCTGTACATTCTGCCCGGGCGGCGATGTGGCTATTGAAGACTGGACCCGGACTCGAGCGCCCGACCAGGGTGCTGCGGTGTTGCAGGCAGGCGGATACGTCAAGGGCTTCAGCGCCGCCATGAGCGAATACTCTGGTGTCGAGCTTATCGGCCTGACATCACCGGAAGGGGTTTTCGGTGGCTCCTCGCGCAGCTGGAGCACGCAGGACACATTTGAACACTTTATGGGCCTGATGCTTACCGACCTCAAGGCCAACCTGCCCGTCGACGGGGTCTATCTCGCCTTGCATGGTGCCATGGCGGTGCGCGGCATACCACGCCCAGAGGCCGAAATTGCCAAAAGAGTTCGCCAGGTGGTAGGTGGCGCCGTACCGATTGTCGCCACCTTCGATCTGCACGCTAATGAGGACGAAGAATTTCTCAAGTGGGCCGACATGGCGTTTGTTACCAAGCGCTACCCGCATTACGACACGAGCGTGCAAGGGGCAAGGGCTGCCAGAGCGCTGGTGAGAATGGCAAGGGGTAATTACATCCCCACCACCGCAACCCGCAAGCCGGGGGTGATCACTCCGACGGTGTTGCAGTGGACTGGCAAGTCCCCTGCTATGGACATCATGGAGCGAGCGCGACGCTGGGAAGCCAGAGAAACTGATGTCTTCGTCAGTGTGGCGTTTGGCTTTCCCTGGGCTGACGTACCCGATGTCGGCCACACGGTGCAGGTCATGACCAACAACGACCAGGCGCTGGCAAACCGCATCGCCGAAGACATGGAAGAGTTCATGTGGCGCACTCGCGAAGGTATGTTTGGCGAGGTCTTCATGATGCCGGCTGAAGCCGTGAGCAAGACGATTCGTGCGATAGAGACAGGCCACAAGCCCGTGGTTCTTGCTGACTACAGCGATCGAAATGGTGATTCAACCTACATCCTCGACGAGGTCATCAAGCAGGGATTAAGCAAGGTGCTGCTTGGTAGCATTCGCGATGAACACGTTATCCGCAAACTCACACAAGACGAAGTCGAAGTCGGCGAGGCATTTGACATGATGGTAGGCGGCTTTGCCGCCGACTCAAGCGGCGAGCCAGTCAGGGTGAAAGGCGCACTACGCTACTTCGGTGAGGGCATGGGCTTCGAGAAGATCGCTATCGTCCAGTTTGGCAATAGCAACACGCTGATCATTACCCCCGCGCTGGAGCAGGTTATCTGGAAGAGCCAGTATGAAGTCGGCGGTGTCAACCCTGACGACTATGACGTGTTAATGACCAAGTCGCGTGTGCACTTTCGTCGAGGCTTTGACGAGACTGGCTATGCAAAATCTATCTTCGTCGTCGACGCGCCAGGTGATTTTGTCGGTACCGTTCGACTGGATGCTCTGACCTTCGAGAATGTCGACCTGACCGAGCTCTATCCTTACGGCATACCACCTTCACGACGGTAGGGCCTGATGGACAAGGAACTGGCAATGCTTGCGGCGGGTGCGGCGCTTGGTCTGGTAATCGCAGGCTACAGCCTGCTGACGGTGCCAAGCTATCCACTTTCCGACGATATCGCTGCGCTGGTCAATGAGGTGCCGATTAGCCAGGCAGACCATCAAAGTCGAATTCAACGCCTGGCAGCAGAAGGCGCAGCACCAGACGCCCTGCGTCAATCTCTGGAGGCGCTGGTCGACGAAGAGCTTCTGATTCAGCGCGCTGAAGAGTTGAATCTGACACGACTGGACCCGAATGTGCGAACGGCGCTGCTGGTCGCTGCAAGAAATGCCGCTGTCTCCGAGCAGCTTGCCCGACCCGCATCAGAGCAGGAATTGCGCGCCTTTTTTATCGCGGAGGCCAGTCGCTTTACGACGCCCTTGCAGCTAACGCTTGAATGCCTGGTGCTCGCAGATGACACGCCGGTAACGGCACTGGCAGAGATCCGTGCTGCTTTCACCACGAGCAGTCCGCTGCCAGCAGCTCTGGCTATGTATCTGACCGACTCCACTCCACTGCCACCGGTGCCCTTGTCATTGACGGCGCTACACAGATTCTTACCCGCCCCCGTGATTGCGGCTGCCGCAGCCCTGCCAGCCGGCGAAACTGCAGTAGTACCACAGAGCCAACAACTGTACCTTATCAAAGTAGTCACTCGGGCTAATGCCCTCACACCGGCATTTGATGCGGTACGCACCCAGGTTGAGATCGAGTACGGATTCTTTCGCGAACATCATTCCTTTGCTAACTACCTGCAATGGCTGCGCGACCGCGCCCAGATTCAACGGCATTCACTCGAGCCGGTTCAATGAACTTTCAAACAGTGCGTTGGGTCGGCCGGCTGCTTGCACTCTGGCTCCTTATGTCCTGCATGACACAGCAGGCTCTCGCCCATACCACTGGAGAAAGTTACAGCACCCTATCAATGCGCCCCACGGGTGTTGAAGTCGCCTATAGCCTACGGCTTTCAGTCTTGACCCAGCTTGTCGACCCTGGATTACTTGATGGGCGAACGCCGAGGCAGGTTTTTCAGCAGAAACTGCTTAACCATTACCAGCTATTTGCCGATGGTACAGCCTGTGAAAGGCGAAAAATCACAGTCACTGAACAGCAAGATTTTCTGCGTATGAGCTTTCAGGCCAGCTGCCCCGAAGGCGAGATCACCCTGGTGAACCGCGCGTTTTATGACCTCCTGCCGGATCAGCTGCACTTTGCCCGCCTCGTGGATGCTAATGGCAACTTCGTCGCCGAACGCGTCATGGATACATCGAACACCCATTGGTTAGTCCCCACTGAGGTACCGGAGCAGACCCTACCCTGGCGCTATGGGCAGCTTGGCATTTCGCACATTCTCGGCGGCTATGATCATCTTGCCTTTCTGGCCACCGTGCTATTGCTCGTTAGCGGTTTACGCCCCCTGGTACTGGCGATCACCGGCTTTACTCTGGGACATTCGATGACACTGACACTTGCCGTCACCGGCCTGGTCGCGCTTGACGGCGTCATGATCGAGGCGCTGATCGGCTTGACCATTGCGTTGGTCGCAGGTGAAGCCATTGTCGCCCCCAAGGGACACAGGATACGTTACGCTGCGGTGATTCTGGTGGCCGGCCTACTGGTCAGTAGCAGTGCTGCACTGCTTGCTGCCGGACCCAGCCCGCTGGTCATCATCGGCGTTACGGTTTTTTACGGGTGCTACCTGCTTGCCTGTGCACAACGACCAGCCTTGGCATGGCGGCTGGTACCAGCCGTGACCTTTCTGTTCGGTCTGATTCATGGCTTTGGTTTTGCCAGCAGCCTGGTTGAAATCGGTTTGCCGACAACACGCCTGGTTCTGTCACTGCTGGCCTTCAACTTGGGCATCGAGCTGGGCCAGCTGGCAATAGTGCTAGTGACTGTGGTCTGCCTGACACTGCTGCAACGCTACCAGCCCATGCCACCCGTAGCGGTCAAAGTCGCCCGCGCCGTCGCAGCGTCGGGGCTGATGGCGCTCGGCGTATTTTGGTTTGTGCTGCGAGCTTGGGCGTAAGCAGGACGTTATTCACCGACTCCCCGCGTAATATCGTACCCTACTTCAGCCCCAATGCCTCAAGTTGCAGGTCCTGCAACTGCCGGTGCATTTGCTCAACGAGCTTCTGGTAGGCCGGCATTCCGATCAGATTGTTCTGCTCAAACGGGTCCTTGACCAGGTCATACAGCTCCGCCTCATCAAATCTCAGCCATTTGATGTACTTGTGACCCGCCGAGATAACGACCCGATAATCAAGCTGCGCAGTCCAGGGAAAAGGCGTTTCGTTACTGTAATACTCAATCAGAGCTGCAGGTCTTATGTCGTTCGCTCTTCCCGTCATCAGCGGCACCAGCGATTGACCCTGGATGGTCGAGGGCGAATCAATACCGGCTAGATCCAGCGCAGTGGCTGACAAGTCAATAGATAACACCAGTGCGTCTACGGCCTTCACCGGCTTCTGTAGCTGCGGGTAGCTGATGATCAAAGGTGCTTTGACGGACTCCTCATAGGGCATTCTGCGCTCAAGAGAGAAACCATGCTCACCGAAGAAATAGCCGTTGTCACTGGTGAGGATAATGGCCGTGTTGTCATATATGTCCTGTTTTTTCAGTTCACTGACAATCCGCGCTAGGCTCTCATCCACCGCCAACATCATTTCCGCGCGGTTGCGGATCGAGTCTTCCGAGACCCCCAGATCCATGGCACTTTTCCACCGAGGATCCTTGGCCAGGATTTCCGCACGCAGCTTGAAGGCGTTGGCAATGACCGGCTTGTCCGGGTCAGCGCTGGCATTTGACGAGTAGGATGGACGCCTGTCAAACACCGCATCAGCATACGCGCCACTGTGGCGCCCCGCGGGAATGAACTCCTTTGGCACCGATAAATCTGTTGTGCCATCATCTTGCTGCACGGCTTCCGGGTGAATCGCCTTGTGGCCGATGTAAAGGAAAAACGGCTGCTCTGCCTGCGTTTTATCGGCCTGCGCTTTGATGAACGCAGTGGCCTTGTCGGTAAAAATATCCGTAATGTAGCCTTCAGCTTCTATGCGCGTGTTATTTTCAAACAGCGTCGGATTGTAAGTTGTTCCCTGTCCTTCTATTGCCAGCCAGTAATCGTAACCGGGTCGTGGAGCCGGGCTGTTACCCATATGCCACTTGCCAATATGCGCGGTTTTGTAACCGGCGGCCTGAAGATATTTAGGAAACAAATCCAGCATGAAACTGGCCTGATTCCTGGAAGCATTATCAACAATTCCATGCCGAGAGGGATACTGACCTGTCAGGATGCTAGCGCGATTGGGTGAGCACAAGGGGGTTGCGTGATACGCTCTGTCAAATCGTGTGCCCTGCTGCGCCAGCTGGTCAATGGTAGGCGTTTTCAGATACGAGTGACCACCGCCGCTCCATTCATCAAACCGCATGTCATCCACCACAATCATCACTATATTGGGTGGTAGCTCTTTCGCTATGACCAGATTAGCCGTAAACGCCAATGCCAACGCCAAACAACTGTTTCTAAAAACTGTATTCATGAGTGACTTATGGCCGCTCTTCGATGATATTGATGTTATATGCGATCGAAATCCGCTCACCTTCGCCCTGATAGGGATGTACCATGTGCTTCAACCAGCTGGGCCAGATCAGCATGCGCCCAGGCAGACAGGGGATAAACTGCCGTCCGTCGAGGATGGTATTGGGTATCTGAATGTAGTTTGCCGCTTCTCGAGGGTCCAGCAATTCCAGCAAGCCGTTCTGCGGGATAGTGGGATCCGGGTGACCCGGATTGATGTAGTAGCAGCCTGACCACATGCAATTGGGGTGGATATGCACGACGTTGTAGTCGCCCCGACGGTTGATGTTTCCCCAGCCATCCATCACCAGACGAAACGCCCGCTGCTTGCCGTCGTCGCGAATGATCTGATCGGTCAGGTTATGCGTCAAGATTTCGACCTGCTGCTTGAGCTGGCGAATTGCCGGGTGATCCAGCGTCATGAGGTTGCCGCCTGACTGCCAGCCACCGGCATTAGAGCGGTTCACACTCTTGTTGGATTGCCCTTGCTCCAGCTCCAGCAACAGTGCTTCAAGCTCCTGGTTGAGCGCCGAGTTATCAGCCCAGTCATAGCAGACAAACAGGGTGCTGAACAACGTGGACACAAATTGGCTTAGATCAACGGGTTCGATCTCTGCCATTACTTGACCCTCCGAATTCGTGTCTTCTGGCCCTTACCTTCTACCTGCAACCGATAGTCGCCCATCATGCCCTGGTCTAGTTCAACCTGGAATGTTCGATTCTTCGGGTATGGGAAGGACCGAGGCTCAATCTGCCGCCAGATCTGGTCGTTATTCATGAAAAAGTACAAGGTGCCATAACTGCGCTTTTCGACCTTAATGATGGTTGCTGAGCGATTAAAACTCTCGGGTTCATCGCTGTCTGTAACAGCGTTCAGATGCTCCTTACCAAAATAGTCATCGATCTGTGGCGGCATCGCCGGCGCACTTGAGAATTGGGCTGCAGGCGCACTGGCGACAGCAGGTGCACGAGTGGTCGGCTGATCATTCGCCAAAGTGGAAGATACAGTCTCTAAAGACTCAGCCGAATCGGTCCTTCCTCGCAAGGTCAAAGCATGATAACAGGCAAGTTTAATATCATCGCCAGGCAGTCCAAGGCAGGCTTCCAAATCTAACTGATTCACCGCTTGCGAACCTATCGCAGGATGAATAAACACGACACAGGCCAGTGAACCTATCAGTCGCAACATATACTTAGGCATAGCGGGGTTACTTCCATTTTTTAAAAAAAGAAGGGGCCATTAGGCCCCTTCGGTTTCATCTGGCTAACTTAGAAGCCCTGGCTAAATTTGACGTACACGATTCGACCTCGAAGGTCGTGACCGGCACGGTCATCATACCCAGGTCGGTCGGTCAGGCCATTGGTTATCAAGCCGCCGGCACTGGCACTCTGGTATGGCAGAGGATTGCCATCGCTATCAAGACGAGTCAGCGCGGGTGGATCTTCATCAAAAATGTTGTTCGCACCGATCGATAGGGTAGTATCACCCTCGCCAATCAGACCATTCATGGTGTAGGTGTACTGCGCATCGAATACCTCCCACGCCTCGACGATACCATTATTGCTCTGGTCGTTTTTGTACTCATCAATGTAGCGGAACTTGCCCGTGATGCTATGTCCACCCATCAGGTAAGTCGCACCCACATTTGCTCGCAGTTCCGGCAGAGTTGAGAAGTTGTTGGAGAAGTTACGGCTGCCAGCGCCATCAAAGGATACATCGTCGTTGGTCACGTCAAAATTCAAGACGTAGGTCGCAGATGCATCCAGCAGGAGGGTACCGGGACCAGCATCAATGCTGTACCGCACGGTCGTGTCCAATCCTGAGGTTTCCACCTGGCCGACGTTCACAAACTCTGTGTTCACCTGACGCAACTGACCAGATCCATCTCGAATCACGCGAGGATCATTGGGTACACCGTCATCCGCGCAGTCGTTATTGACAATCGCCTGGGCACCTTCTGATTGTGCAATCAGGTCGGTGTATTCGAAGTTGAAATAGTCGGCACTGATATCCAGACCATTATCAAACCGGAATACAACCCCCAGGTTATAGTTTTTGGATTCTTGAGGCGCCAGATCCGGAGAACCCTGAACCGCAATCACGATGTTGTTGTTCAGGCCGGCAGAAACGCAACTCAGACC
>JABMOJ010000134.1 GCA_013204195.1 SAR86 cluster bacterium | reverse complement strand
GGTGTCGCCTATGGTGACCAGTGGACTAACATCATTCATCCGTTCGTAGTGATACCGTTGTTGATTATGACCGGGTTACCTGCAAACAAGGTTTTGTCCTATTCGTTTATTATGTTTCTCGTTGCCACGTTGCCGTTAGTGGGTGGTTTGATTGCTGCGAGTTATTTCTAATCACGATATGTTTGATTCAATTTTGTTATAGTAGCAGTTAGGCAATTTCTGTATCACACAGATAAATCTATCCTTGTGATATCAAATAAAATATTTAGCGGGAACACAGATAATATGACGATTAAACGAATAAAATCCGGCCCAAGAATGAGTCAAGCTGTTGTTTATAATGGTGTTGTATCGACAGCCGGCCAGGTTGCGCAGAATGCCGCTGGTGGCACTGCGGCCGAGCAGACTGCGGATATCCTGCAAGCTATCGACGAGCTCTTGGCGCAGGCGGGTACTGATAAGTCTCAACTGCTGACGGCCACTATCTGGTTGGCTGATATGGCCGACTTTGCCGGACTGAACAGTGTTTGGGATAAGTGGGTTGTCGACGGCGCCACCCCAACTCGTGCCTGTGTTGAGTCGAAACTGGCAGCGCCTCAATATACTGTTGAAATCGCAGTCACCGCCGCCGTCGCTGTTTAATAATACACCATGACGAAGGGGTATTGACTAGTTAATACTCAGGGTTTGGCCGCTGGCTCAGGCGTCGTCAACAAGAAAGCCTGCATTGCGGCCCGCCGAGAAGGACTGATGGACATGGCTTTTCGGGCCTTGAGGTCCATGGCGATGGCAAGGGCTTCCGCGGCAACCACGCAGCGTCCGGTCTCGACACTGTAGAGCTGATGAACGAAATGCTGGGTCTTGTCGGCGAGCGCGAGTACCCCGGAGACAACCTCAAATCGCTCGCCCAGGTTTAAGAATCCAGAGTAAGTCATACGGTATTCGAGCACCGCGCCGCCTTCGTCGCCCGCGCCGCGCAAGCCCGGTTCATCCGGGCTGGCGAACCTGGCCCAGAGGTTCGGCATTGAGTCTGAAACTCGGCCCATGTACAGGTGAGGTAGGAGGCGACCATCCACTGAGCATTCGTCGGCTTGAATCATACCCCTGCCGATGGTGATGAAACCCTGTTCAAGGGCCTCAGCCAAACTTAGCTGCGCAAACGGTGAGTCCCGATAAGCGATACCTCGACTGCCGGCGTGATCTGGCAGTGGCAGGTGGCTTGCTGAGCGGCGTTCCAGCCTGGTGTTGAAGGTCTGGGTGAAGGATGCCTGAACCAGCCCGGTCTCGGTATTGTGCAGTTCTGTCAGCACCGTAAAGCTGTTGTCAGTGGTTTCCAGCAGACCTATAAGGCCTGTCAATGGCGTAGCGATTCTGGCTTCTGCAAGATATCGCATATGCTGCGCGGCGATCGACTGTAGCGTCGCATCAAGGGTTAGGGGTGACGCCAAGCCAAGGTCCAACAATCCGCAGGTCAATGTCTGCTGCATCTTCTGAGCATAAAACCTCACATTGAGGTGGTCGTTCTCGTCACATTCCCAGCGGTTAACGCTGCCGAAATACACGGGTGCCAATGGGCTCATGGTTGTGCTCGTCTTAAGTTTAAGGCTGATGAAGTGCGCTATAGTCGTTGTGTCTGGCACGGCGTGGCAGCCTATAGGGTACCACGATTGAAGCTGAACGCTGACCGTAATGTCATTGTCGGGATGCACGATCCCTCGATAAAGGGGACTCTAGCTGACAGATCCGTCACTTCACCGTAGATCACTTAAAACTACGGTTCGATTGCGCTTTAATGGCTGGCAATTGGCGCGCAGTTTGACAGCGTATGTGTCATAACGGCCAGCGGACGGCTATTTTCAACTCAAGGGTGACTCGAAGTGAATAAAATGCTGCAAGTCTTAGCACCGGTGGTGATCATCATCGCGGCCATAGGTGGTTATGCTGGCCTCCATTGGGCAAAGCCTGAGCCAGAGAAGAAAGATCGAACACCGCGTGCCTTAAGTGTCTTTGTTGACGCGGTTGAGCGTAAAGATGTGGCGTTAGTCGTGTTAACCCAGGGTGAGGTGCGGGCCGGCACCATGGTCGACCTGGTGTCCCAGATACCAGGCAGAGTGGTCGCTGTATCCTCTGAATTTATCGAGGGTGGCCTGGTTCAGGCTGG
>JABMOJ010000133.1 GCA_013204195.1 SAR86 cluster bacterium | reverse complement strand
CAGGCCGATCAATTCTTGCTTGAGTTGTGAAACATGACTCTTCAGTTGATAACTGGTGGCCCGAATTTTGTCCCAGGGAAGCGGGCTTTCCAGCGTGCTTTCGCCAATAGACTCAGGGTCATAGTCAAGGGGGAAATCAATGTCTGGCAGGACGCCCTTGTGTTGGGTGCTCTCCCCAGTGATTCGATAGAATTTTGCGGCGGTCAGTTTCAGCTGGCCTTGGTTTAACGGCAGCAGCGTTTGGACTGTGCCTTTGCCAAAGGTCTGATTGCCAATGATCAAGCCGCGATCGTAATCCTGGATTGCACCGGCAAATATTTCAGAGGCCGAAGCGCTCAGACGATTTACCACCACCGCGAGCGGTCCGTCATAGGCCGTCTTAATGTCCCGATCGTTAAGAATGTCCACTCGACCATTATTATTTCTGACCAGCACAGTAGGGCCTTGATCGATAAACAAACCAGTTAGGGTACGGGCTTCCTGTAGTGAGCCGCCGCCGTTGTCGCGAAGATCGATAATGATCCCCTCAACACCATCGGCGACTAGTTTAACTAACAATTCTTGGACGTCTCGAGTGGTGCTCTTGAAGTCTTTGTTGCCTTCCTGCAACGCCTGAAAGTCAATATAGAACGTCGGAATGTCGATCACGCCGATTTTATGTGTGTGACCAAACTGTTCGACTTCAATAATTTCCGATTTAGCTTCTTGCTCTTCGAGTTTGACCGTGTTTCGAACAATCTGCACGAGCTTGGATGTACTGTCCTTAGCATTTGCCGGTATGACCTCGAGTTGAACTATCGTGGCCTTCTTGCCACGGATTAGCTCGACCACCTCATCCAATCGCCAGCCGATCACGTCGACCATCTCGCCATCAATTCCCTGACCGACGGCGACGATCTTATCATCGGGGTAGATTTGGCGAGATTTCTCTGCCGGGCCGGCGGGCACGAGGCTGACGATCTTGGTGTATTCGTCTTCACGTTGCAGCACGGCACCGATGCCTTCCAGGGACAGGCTCATATTGATATTGAAGTTCTCAGAAGTGCGCGGTGAAAAGTACTGGGTATGCGGATCGTAGGACCGCGTGAATGAGTTCATATACAGCTGGTAAACATCTTCGCTGTTCGTTTGTAAGGTTCGCGACAACCGATTTTTGTAACGTTTAGTGAGCACTTCCTGGGTTTTTTCCACCTCTTTATCTGCGAGTTTGAGGTTCAAAACAGCCAGTTTGACCCGTTTGCGCCAGAGTTCATCCAGTTCGCTGTTGGTGGTTGCCCAAGGTGCGTCCTTACGATCCAGTTCCAGTGACTCGTTCAGAGTGAAGTCGAATTGGTCGACGCCTTGCTCGAGGGTTGCAATCACTTGCTCAAAGCGTTCTGCGACCCGTTGGTGGTAGCGATTAAAGATAAAATATGCCGGAGACACATCGCCGGCGCGCAATGTATCGTCAAGCTGTAAGCGTAAGTGGTTGAAGTCGGCGATGTCACTGGCGAGAAAATAGCTTTTGCTGGAATCCAGATCTTCTAGATAACCGTCGTAGATTTTTGCTGACAGCGCATCATCTAAGGCGGTGCTGACGTAATGTCGACTAGCGAGGGCATCGACAATATTTTTGGTTGTCTCTTTGTGGATTGGCATCGCCGCGAGCGTGGTCAGGGTGTCGTTCAATACCTCGGTCTTGGCTGGGACCAAGGCAAAACTCATGGGCGCGGCGAGCGAAAGCATCAGGGCCGAGGTCAATATTGCGTTTCGAAATATAGTCATAGAAGTCGTTAGTCAGTTCCTGGTGAGTGCACTGCTGTCAAGCGCGGGTTTTATTGGAAGCTTTCTGTCAGCAGTCCGTGATTGATGGATTAGTCTAGCGTTAACGGCATAAAGTTCCCCGCTAGCAGTGTAGTGGTGATTTGGGTGATGGATCAAGAAATTAAGTCACTGTTGGCGCGGTTACGATGATAATTTGTCCTGAGTCGGATTGGTTGATTTGGCAGCGCTAAATCATGGTTGGTGTATTCAGCGGGTGATGGCTTTATTGTCAGCCTGATTGTGGCATAATGGCCATTCACAAATTCCCATCGAACCTTGAGTAGGGCAGATATGATAAAAAAGATATTAATCAATACTATGGCGCTTATACCTTTAGTCGTATCTAACCCTTCTTGGGCAGCAGATATGGCGCCTGATGCCGTCGTTTAGTCGAGTGCAGTGATGAGTGCTGAGGCTGCAGAAGGCCTACGCAAGGATCTAAGTTACTTTTTTGGTTTTTCCTTTGGCAATATGCTCAAAGAAGGTGGCAATGTCGATGTTGATCTGACGACTCTGAGTCAGGGAATGAGCGATTCTCTCGAAGACAAGGTCCCGAATCTGAACGAACTCCAGCAACAAGCAGTGATTACGGCGATTCGCGCCCAGCAGGAGGCCATCCAGGCCAATCGCGCAGCAGCTCAAGTTGAGATGGCGAACCAAGCAAGCGTGATGGCTACCGAGTATCTTAAGGAAAATGGCGCCAAGCCAGGGGTGACGACCACCGCCTCAGGTCTGCAGTACGAACATTTAGTCGTTGGTGACGGTGCTTCGCCAACGGGCAATAACACGGTTAAGGTTGACTACGAAGGGCGCCTGGTCAGCGGGCAAATCTTTGACAGCTCTATCGAACGCGGTACTCCTGCAGAGTTTGGGCTTAATCAAGTCATTGCTGGTTGGACTGAGGGTTTACAGTTGATGAAAGTCGGTGGCAAGACGCGATTCACGATCCCTGCAGACCTGGCTTATGGTCCCGGCGGAACGCGTGGCATCCCACCTAATTCTGCGTTGATATTTGAAGTGGAACTGCTGGACGTTAAATAATAACTGACAGCAACTGCAGTAAACTGGCCAGGTCACCTCGGGGTGAACCTGGCCAGTGTCGTTTTGAAGATACGGTTTTATGATCAAGGCCCTTAAATGATGCGTTAAGCGCGGTGCTTCAATTAAGGGCCTTTGGATCAGGTTTGCTGGAAGGCGACTTGAAGTTCTCTGGCGGCCATTGTCAGTGCGTTCCGGCCGTCGGCCAGGGCATCCTGCATATGAAAGAAACCGTGGATCATACCGTCATAACGAGTGATCGTCGTTGTCACACCAGCAGCCTTCAACCGCGCTGCGTAGGCTTCGCCTTCATCGCGCAAAGGGTCATACTCGGCGGTAATGACCGTTGCTGAAGGCACGCCACTCAGGTCGCTGGCTAAGATCGGCGCCATCATGGGGTTATCACGTGGCTGGTCGCCAATATACTGGTCCCAAAACCACCCCATCAGCGCGGCAGAAAGGCTGTAGCCTTCGCGGTTTTCTGTATAGGAGGGCGTGTTTTGCGCCGTGTCGGTGACGGGGTAAACCAGTAGTTGATGCGCGAGGCTGGGTGCGCCCAAAGCCTTGGCTTTGAGGCAGACCGTAGCGGCGAGATTACCGCCGGCGCTGTCGCCCCCGACGGCAATTCGAGTGGCATCGATGCCGAGTTCCGCCGCGTGGTCAACGACCCAGCAGGTCGCCGCAAAGCTGTCATCCAGTGCCGCTGGAAAGGGGTGCTCAGGCGCTAGGCGATAATCGACCGCGATGACCACGCAGCCCGCTTGCTGCGCCAGGTGGCGGCACACGTTATCGTGGGTCTCCAGGTCACCGATGACCCAACCACCGCCATGAAAGTAAACCAGTGCAGGTAATTGGCTGTCCAGCGTCGGCCGATAGATTCGAAGGCGAATACCGTTCGCAACGGTGTCGCTGACCTCGGCTAAAGCCACCAGGGTATTGGCGGCATTCATCATTCTGTAAAGCTCTCGTCCGCCCGCCGGCGGCAAGTCTTCAAT
>JABMOJ010000132.1 GCA_013204195.1 SAR86 cluster bacterium | reverse complement strand
GATGTGAATTACTTTAAATTCGGAGCTGACTATCTACTAACGCAGCAGAAGTATGCCCCCAATCTGGGTGCAACCTCGCAGTTACTCTTGCTGCATCTGATTCGGCGCGAGGCGGCGCAGAATCTTGAATCGACGGCGACAGACTTGTCAGCGGTTATCGCTTTGAGCAAGAGCACCGTCAGCGATACTCAGCATCTGTTGATAGATAGGGGGCATGTCGTCACCACAAAAGATGTTACTGACGAGCGCCGCACCTTGCTTTGGCTGAACTTGACCGAGACACATTCTGAGGCGCTAAATAAAATTTTCAGTAGTGTTTTCTTGCCCGCTACCGTTAGCGTCCAGAGTCCAGAGTCCAGAGCCCAGAGCCCGCTTAAGCGAGTCGTGGGTGACGAATAAGTCTTGCGAGGCGAGTGCTGATAGAAGTTCGTCGCTCGCGCCAAGTTAGTTCGGCTTTGGTTGTTGCGAGGCTCTTGGGCCGCTGCCCCCCCTTTAATCGGCACCTTTGATGAGGTAAACGACCGCCAATGACGAGTTCCCTGCGAAAGTCGAACGATCATTGTTGCCTAATAATTTCATCGACATAATCAAGCGCCCATTAATTGATTATTGTTGAGGCATCTGCCATGAAGTTAAACGCCATTAAATTAAGCCTGAAGCAGTGGTTCAGCGCTGCCATTCTTGTCAGCCTGTCTGCCGGTGCGCAGAGTGAAATACTTGAAGTTTATCGTTGGCAGCCTACGCCAGGTATGGGTGCGCAGATGCTAGAAACTTGGCGTGCGTCTAAAGCCATTCATGAAGAAGCCGGCGCGAAGGTATACGCTTTTCAAGGTGGCGTGGGTACGAACTTACATGTCAACTATCTGATGCGTTGGGATTCAGAAGCCGAATGGGGTGCATCCAAAGATGCATTAGCGAAAAGTCTGGCGTGGCAGGCCTTGTGGGCCAAAGCCGGCGCAGAAAACGCCGCGACACTACAGTCGAGCATGCGAGTTAGCAATCTCGATTCAAGTGTGAAGGCTGACAGCTTCGATGATGGAAAAGTCTTTAGCGTTTTTCTCTGGAAGCCAGCCCCGGGACAGACCGCCAAGGTGATGCAGAATTTTGCCAAAGCGAAGCAGATTCACACCGCCCTAGGCGCGCGAGTTGAGTCCTATCTTGAGGGCGTCGGTGGCGTCGGCAATTTGCACTATACCCTGGCCTTCAAAAACTGGGCGGCGATGGCTGAATTTAATCAAAAGCTGGCGAACAGCAAGGCCTGGGCTGACTTGCGGGCCGAAATTGATCCCGAGAGTTCAACTTTGATAGATAGCTTTACTGGTAGCTTGATGCCTCTATAGGTCTCGGTGGCGCCTCTTTGAGGCGTCTTTTGCTGACGGTATGAGTGGTGCTTTATGGTCCCTTGTGGCTTCTCTAATGATAGGGCGAGCAGGGGATTATCTTAGTGTTTTGTCTGTTGTTACCGAGTGTGGAGAAGTTCTTATGTTGAAGAAAAGCTTGATTGGCGGTTTGGTGTTGTCGAGTTTGCTGGTCGGCTGCGCACCAGCTGAAGACCCCGTTGAGGGGGTGACCTTGGCCTTGCCCGAGCCTGTCGCGATTCGCTATAACGAATTCATCTGGTGTTCTAATGGTCCAAATTTCAGTGCTGAAAACCTAGCAAAGAATTTTGATTTCTGGGTTGATGGGATGCAGAACACCTTGCAACAAAAGCGTCTGGCGGCAGTTAGTCTGACCCCCAGAGGCTGGTCAAATGACGACTTCGATAGACTGCATCTAATGATGTGGCCTGATAAAACTGCTCGAGATGCGGGTTGGGCAGCTTATGCTGAATCTGGGCTGGAGCAGGCCGAGGCGGCCGCGTTCCCTGGCTTGGAAAAATGTGGTGGTAATGATTGGCAAGATGTTTTTGGCTTTAATGTTTACCAGCCAAGGCCGCCGACCGTGATGCTGGATCCAGCGACAGATAAGCCGGTCGTTGGCTATCGGTTTTGCGCGATGAACGCAGGTAAAAACCGCGCTGACCTGCGAGCCGTCATCTATGATTCTTTTATTCCTTATCTCGATGCGTTAGCGATCTCTGCAGGACCGTCTGCGTATAATTTTCTGATTCAGGTCCCCGACTTTGTTGTTGAGAGTAGAGCGGGACATGAAGGCGTGCCGGTAACCTGGGACTATGTGTGGACTAACACTTGGCCTAGCGCCGCCGCCTATGAAGCGTCGAATGCGACTTGGTCGGTTCAAGGGCAAGCCCTGCAGGCCGCTTTTGACGCTGTTGCCACCTGTAGCCAGGAGCAAGCCTACGATCTGACGCCGATAATGGCAGCCGCAGAGTAATCGAGAAGCTAGCCTTTGCAGAGGTTGAACCCGCAGGCCATTGATGTAGTGTTATCAATGGCCTGCCGGGTTACGTCGATCTGCAAACAAACCTGTCGTTATTGATCACATGGCGAGAAACCCTGGGGTTGTGCCGTCAGTGGTCACCCAGTCTTAAGAATCGCTATTTAACCTCGCCGTTACTTTTTATGTCGTTGCCGCTAGAGAATTCTTTCGGGCTCAGGGACATTCAGTGCTATGTCAGAGGCAGGTAAATTCAGTAAGCTGCCCACAGGAAATCCGATTAACTGTATGAGCTATCTGTGAGCCCTATGACAAGTGACGCCATCCCATCTCAGCTAAATGCACTATTGCCACAACTAAGCGCCGATGCTGTCAAATTGCTAATTCCCTACTTGACGCAACTTGAGGCAGAAACGGGTCGCGTGCTCGTTAAACAGGGCGATAGTGGCGCAGATGTCTATTTCTTATTAAATGGCAAATTTTCCGTATTCGAGAAAATTCAAATTAATCGTTCTGATGTGGTGTTGAACGTTGCGACATTCCCGGGTCCGGGTGTTTTGGGTGAAGTGAGCATCATGACAGCGACAGAAAGAACGGCGACGGTGATCGTCGTTGAACGGGCCGATTGTCTGGTGCTGACTCGGGACAAGTTCAATGCCTTGGTTAAGGTGAATCCGCAGATTGGCATCGAACTGCTGCAGGCATTCGGCGCAATCATGTATGGTCGTCAAGTCGCCTTTCAAAATAAGGTTCGGGGTAATATATTGCGCGAGAGTCTTAGTGTCGAGGCTGGTATCGCGAAAATGGCGCGCTATACGGGTCGGGTATCGCGAACCAGTCCGGTATTGGCGCAAAAGCTATTCAGTGAAGATCTTAAGGGCGTTAATTATAACTCTGACTAACGATAATGGTAAGGTTCTCGGTGGTGGCTAGTGTGGTGCTAGCTAGTCCAGCGCCGTGCCCGCGCTGGTTGAGGTTGATGTTTCTCGAAGGCGAAATCTTGGTGCCTGCCCCTGACCGGGGTAACGGGAACGGCTTAAATGCTTCAAGCCTGATGATGCTATGATTGGCTTGTGCGCGCCACAACGAATATGTCCAAACTAACCAGTGCTGAATATTTGAAAGAAGTGAATGATAATGTTGAATGAAACGGCCAATGATCTTCAGCCATTTTGGCGCATCCTCAGTGACAGTTTGGGATATGGCAGCTGGGTCAGGCTGGTGCTGAGCAAACAACGGGCGACTGAAGAACTTGTGCGTCTTACAGTTCGGATGATTGTCATTAAAGATCAGGCGACTTTGTCTTTTTTGTATAGTTACCAGACTCGCGATATCACCAAGAATTTCGCGCCGCCTGAAGGGCTGAAAGAAATTCAGGACATGTTAGGCGAGACCTTCAAGAGCGCTCACCTGCTAACAGCTACCGAAGAAGTGCAAGTAAATATCAGCAAAAAAAACAAGGTTCATCTGTCGAGTCGAAAGCGAAAACTGAAGGATGATGCTGAGCCCAATGAAACCATGAGTAGTCATAATCGAGAAAAAAATCGGTTTGTGGATATTAATCGACCCTTTTTGACGGCGCTGGGCGTTACAGATCACAATCATCAACTCATTCCTGCGATGGCGCGCAAATGGAAGCAGGTCAACAAATTTATTGAGTTATTCAGTCAGGCGCTGGCGCAATCATCGGTGCCCTCAGGTCAGCCTGTGCAGGTAGTGGATTTTGGTTCTGGCAAGGGGTACCTGACTTTTGCCGTACATGATTACTTGCGCAACAGTTCGCACCAACACTCGCAAGTGGTGGGCGTTGAACTTCGCAGTGAGCTTGCGTCTTTGTGCAATCGCGCAGCTGCGGATTTAGCAGATGCAGGTTTGACGTTTGTTTGTGGTGATGTGAAGACCCATGCACCGGAACATACCGATGTCATGATTGCATTGCATGCCTGTGACACGGCGACGGACTACGCGATCCATTATGGCATTCGCGCCAAAGCGGCTGTTATTATGTGTTCGCCCTGTTGTCATAAACAAATCCGACCACAGATGCACAGCCCGGCACAGCTTAAACCAATGCTGCAATATGGCGTTCATCTCGGCCAGGAAGCTGAGATGGTAACGGATACACTACGGGCTTTACTGCTCGAGGCACACGGTTATCACACTAAAGTCTTTGAGTTTGTCAGTCTGGAGCATACCAACAAAAACAAAATGATTCTGGCGATCAAGAAATCGACGATCGGCGACACTGATCAGTGCTTCGCCCAGATTGAAGCCATCAAAGCCTTTTACGGCATTCAAGAGCATTGCCTCGAGAGTCTTCTCCGACAAGAAGCTTGATCAGCTTGGTGCTTGAGTTATGGCGCCGGTGTGGACTGCTCTTCCTTGACCTTTAATAACATGATCGAGCCGATGACCATCAGTATCACCAGCGACGCAAACCCAGCGCGCTGTGACTGAAACCAGGCAGTGGTGGTAGCTACCAGCAGAGGTGCCAGAAATGCGGTGACGGTCCCTGACAGGGCAAATAGACCAAAAAATTGGGTCATCAGCGCCGGCGGTGAGATTCTTGCCATCAAGGTTCTGGATGACGACAGGCCGGTGACAAAAAACATGGCGAAGACTTGCATCGTGCCGAAGTACATGAGTTCCGAGATCGATTGGAAATAGGGGAAGCTCCACACCGGCTCGGTACTGACCGGCACAAAGAACAGAATCGTGTCTGGTTCAATGGAGACCAACGTTACCAATACCAGTGAGCTCATGGCGATGGAGATTTGCAAGGTGCGAATCGAACCAAGTAAATCATCCAGCTTACCGCCCACAAAGGCGCCGATCATCGCCGAGCTGCTGGTGACTAAGCCGAGGATCAGCAGGGTCGTCGTACCCCAATGGAAGGTCCCAGAGGCATAAACACCCCCAAAGGTCATCACGCCGATCATGCCATCAATAAAAAACATCCGCCCCAGCAAGTAAATCGCAATGTTGGAGTAGTGCTTAAGTTGTCCCATGGTCTTGATGACATCGCGAACGCCTTCCTTTGCGGCGTGCCAGGCTGGAGTGCCAGAGGATTTTCCATCTGGGGTGAACAGTAAGACCGGCAGGGTGAACAGCAGCATCCAGATAGCCGCAATCGGCCCGACGATACGATCATGCTCATGGCTGGCTTGATCGATACCGAACAGCGCGGTGGCGGGTAAAAAACTCCAGTCGATAGTTCCAGGCAACGAGAAGGCAAGCAGCACAAACAGCATTAACAGCACGCCACCGACATTACCTAACGAGAAGGCTAGGCCTGAAACAAAGCCGAGTTTATTGACTGGTGTGATACCGGGCAGCATGGCGT
>JABMOJ010000131.1 GCA_013204195.1 SAR86 cluster bacterium | reverse complement strand
CGCTGCTGATTTGTAGCTTTGTCTACCTGATCTCTTTTTGGAATTATTATATGGCCGGCAAGCATCTCCCTGGCGATCTTGCCAGGGCGCAAGCTGCCGAATAAACCGTAACTCAAGAGTAGGATAAAATGGCTGAAGACTTGGTATACACCTCCTTTGAGATGGCGGCAGAGATTGGCGGCGACATAGCGCCGGCAATCTACGCCAACTACTTCGCGCGCTGCCCTGGCTCGCAAGCATTGATGTCGCATATTGACGATCTTGTCAGAGGTAAAATGCTTGAGGAAGTCTATCGGCTACTGATGCTTGAGGACTACTGCGAGGAACAAGGTTATCTGAACTTCGAGATAAAAAATCACAAGTTGGCTTACAGCGTTGAAGCCAACATGTATGGCAACTTATTAGCCGCAATCCAGGATACGGTTCGCAGCACCCTCGGCGAGGCTTGGCAGCCGGCCTTTGAAGCCGCCTGGCAGCAGCGAGTCGGCGACTTGATGCAGGAGATCAATGCACGGATATAAGAATTCCCATCAGCGATGCCCCCCGAGCCTCTGACTTCAGGGTCTATCTGTTAGCGTGATCTCAAGCATTGCTCGCTGATCATAACGGCCGGCTATTTTTGACAGCAGGTTGGTCAGGCGCATCTGCCAACCATACTTGTTGGTGAACTGCTTATAGACTCGACCAATTAATACCGAGTCGGTGACGATGCTGGCCTCGCCCGCAAGCCAGTCACCTTGTCGAACGTTGCCGCTATAGTTGCAGGCAGCAATACGCACCCGGGGATGATTTCGAATTCGCTTAACCTTGCCAGCCCCGGCCTCGGAAAACACGTAATAGCGCCCGTCTAGCTCTGCGACCCAAACAGGCGTGAGCACTTCAACTCCGCTCTTACGGTAGGTCGCCAGACTGACGTAGGGTGTCGTCGAGGGGCTGAAAGAATCCATGGCGTGCGCCTGCAAGAGTGATGCGTGAATGAGCCGTCATCGGTCGAGCCCAGTGTATCCCAATCAATAGAGATCTGCAGTGCCGTCAGGTGACACCAGGATCAGACAACACATCAGCGCGGTAGAGGAATTGATAAACGGCGGCCTGCAGCCGCTGCACTTTACTGTCCAGATCAATGGTTTCACCCATATAACCTGGCGGATCCCCGCACAGATTGCGAATTCTCAGACTACAGTCCAGATTCCGGCACATGGCGTTGCCAATCGTTACCCGACCATCGGTACCTCGCACCAACGTACTGAACATGGCAGTGCCATTAGTCCGGTGAACGTGGTTGCACCAACTGCACATTTCATAGCGACGGCGACGACTGGTGGTCTGGCTGCGACGCAACACAAGGCCGCGCAACTCACCATTGGTGAGCGGCATCACGACGTAACCGCGATGTCCTGCTGGATGAACCCAACCAAAATAATCGCGTACGGTCCAATCCACCTGCTGTAAGTTAGGCACAACAGGCTTACGTTTTTCCCAGGGAAAAGCGCCGCGTAACTGCTCGGCAACCAACGGCTGCATTAGGATATCGACTTGAACATGGGTCTATAATAACGCAGAACACCGGTGGCGAGTCAAATCCCGCTCATCAAAACCTGCCATCAAAACCCGCACATCAGAACCACTAGGGGGGGGGTCGAGCCCACCAATAGGCAGGCCGCCCAGATCCTTTCAATAATGCGATCAGTCAGTCTATCGGCTACTCGTCACCTCGTCGTCGATGCGAATTCTCGCCTCATTTTTCAACACCGTACTTTTACCGATGCCCTTAACGGCGGTCAGCTCTTCTGCCACATAAAACCGACCATGTTGCTCACGATAAGCAACAATCGCTTTCGCCTTTTCAACGCCAACACCCACCAGAACGCTGGCTATCGTCTCTGCATCTGCCGAATTGATATTCACCGACACGTCGTCATTGGCCATGCTCCACTGGGCAATACTCAGCACCAATACACTTACAAAAGTAAAAATGAGTCCCTTTTTCATCACTGTCTCCTCGAGTTAATGTCAAAAACCATGCAGCTTGGAATTGTCTTGCCCCTCCACATTACAAAGAGGGCAACTCTGTCGCAGTAAGTGATGTCTTAAGTCTATGCGGGCGGTTGCACACGACAGTGTACCGAAGATGGCGGACTCGCCCACCTACTTTACCCTGTTGGTGATGCAGTGATGGTGGTTGGGGGATCCCCAATCAGGCCGCCCTGAGGAAAAATCCTATTCGCCTTCCAGGCCAAAAATCGCGTGAATCGTGCCCCAACGTTTGCAGATCGGGCAGTGCCAGTGGAGCTTTTTACCTTCAAAACCACACTCGTGACAACGGTACACAGGCTTGTTGGCCACCAATGCCTCGGCGAAACTTCTCAGGATCGAGAGATTCTGCTTTGCAACACCCTGAGTATTATCCATGTGTAAATCGATCAGCTGAGTTAAGCCACGAATGGTCGGATGACGCTTGAGATGGTTGGCGATAAATTTCGACATCGCCTCATCCCCTGACACCTCGCGGATACGCTGTGCTAAAGACAGAACAATTGAAATCGACGGTACCAGAAGCAGACACTGCTCCAAGTAGGCTTGAACTGGCGCCGCGCTTACACCGCCTCGCTCTGATACTAGACGCAACAGCGGCAAAGATTCAGGTACATAGACCGGGTCTTGATCCTTTATGCGCAGCAGAGCTTTAAATGCCTCTGGAAACCGCTGTTCTTGGATCTCAAGCTCAGCGAGCAGAAGACTAGTACGGGGGTTTTTAGCGTCGTGGCCTATGCCATCGCGCAGCGCCCGGCGCGCCGCCTCGATATTTTTCCCCGCCAAATGACTCATGGCTAATTCGCAATAGTAATGAGAGATAGTCCGTTCATATTTCTCAGCCTCGTCGCCGACCGCCAGACGCTCGCCAGCCACGATCGCTTTCTGCCACTCTTTCTCGCGCTCATAGAGCTCGATAATCAGCACCAGGCTTTCCCGGCGAACCGCGCCCCTGAGTTGAGAGAGCTCAAGCAGTAATTTTTCGGCGCGATCCAACAAGCCTGCCAGTAAATAATCTCGAGCTAACTCCAACTGCACTTGGTGTATCACGTCTTGCCCGAATGCCGGATACCTGAGGATATTCTCGTGCACGACGACCGCTTTCTCAACATCGCCACGGCGGCGCAGCAGACTGCCAAGCGCTAAATGTGTGTCCAAGGTATCCGGATTGACGCTCAGGTCCTGGATAAATCGCACCACGGCGCGATCAGGCTCTTCGTTCAGCAAATAATTCAAACCCGCATAATGGTCCAGCCCAGCAGACTGAGACGGCTTTCGCGGTTGCCGCCGACCTAGCCACCAGCCACTGGCAACGGCTGCTAAGACCAACAGGTATAACGGCCAGTTCTCAATCATGGTTATTTAACCATCCTAAAGGCGGCTGCAGGGACCGCTGTATGAATCACAGATTTTGTCCAAAATAAAATGTCCAGGTGCATCCCTTCAAGGCGTAACCGACGTATTGGCCTGGATGTTCTCAGCCTGCAGCGACTTTGATTGATCCAACGCGCGACGAGACTCTTCGACGACTTTTTTAGCTCTTCGAGCATCCAGCCGTAAACGGGTATTAGTCAATGTGTTCAGCAATAGCCCGAACCCCAGACCGATAACAAAAGCCACGAGCATCCACCAAGAAACCGGCCACTGGGGAGAACTGAAATCAAGAAACACCAAGGCGACGGCTTGGCTATTCTCAGAGGCGGCCAGGAGCACCAGAATAAAGACTAGCAACAAAAGCGCGCGGAGCAACCATTTTTTGATAAACGTCATATTCGAAGTCCTGGAGTCAAATGTCCGGCCCAGTCTTGGTACCAACGGCTGGCGTGGCTGGCAACCAATGGCTAGCGACGCTGACGGCTAGAAGGAGACGGATGTATTATGCGGTAATCTTGCACGGAGTCGGATGCACGCGCAAGCCTGTCAGATGAGACGACCGACGACGTATTCCAAATATTGAAATCAAAAGGTATAGATGAACTTAACGGTTATTCATCTTCGGCTGCAGGTTCGTTAATCAGGCCAAGATTGACTCGATCTTTTAGATCCTTGCCCGGTTTGAAATGAGGCACATATTTACCGCTGAGCTCGACGCTCTCGCCGGTTTTAGGATTTCGACCAAGCCGGGGGGGCCGATAGTGAAGGGAGAAACTACCGAAGCCGCGAATCTCTATTCGATCGCCTTCTGCTAGTACCTCTGCCATCTGTTCCAGCATCAGCTTGACCGCCAATTCAACATCTTTGGCGGGCAGCTGAGTCTGGACTGAGG
>JABMOJ010000130.1 GCA_013204195.1 SAR86 cluster bacterium | reverse complement strand
TTCAAGTATCTGGACGAGTGGCGCGAGTCGGGCCAATTTGAAGGCCTAGCGTTTCGCTAGGCGCTTGGAGTTTGAGTTCAAGATGAGCAGGCAAGACAAATAGACCAATGCCTAATGCGGGACTGACGAAACCACTTCATCAGTACCGCGCCAGGCAGGTTGTTAGCAACCCAATTGATGCCGCTTAGCTGAATTGCAGCAATTCGTCTTGCGAGCCGCCTCTTTCACCGAGGACGTGCTGTAGGTAATCAGCATAAGAGGCCATCCACATACCAGCAGACACTTCTCGGCCGGCTTTGGCATCGGTCTTGGTCGTTTTCATATACCAGTTATTACAGCGTAACCACACCTTACCTTCTGACGTTGAGTTGCACAGATCTGTCCAGGCGCCAACGGCTTGAGTCGTGGGTTCGACTTCAGTGTGGCCTGCTGCTTGCATCTTTTTGATCAAGTCAGTGATGTATTGGGATTGCTGCTCACACAACAGCGTGACATTGGTTACCGGATTCAGGCTCTGCGGACCGATCATCATATACAGGTTTGGCATCTCGTCCACATGCACGCCCCACAGAGAATGCGGCGTGGTCATCTGAAAGTTATTGGCCTCGTTAGCACCAAACTTGTCGGCCAGGGTTGTGCCATTACGACCGGCGATGCGAAACGGAATAAAGTTACTGTCAAAGCCCGTCGCGTAGATGATCACATCTAAGTCGAATGTGTCGCCGCTGGCAATTTGCAGACCGGTTTCGTTGACGCCGACAACGCCACCATTGTCGTTAACAAGCGTGACATTCGGCTTGTTGAAGGTGGAGTAGTAGTCATCGATAAATAGCGCGCGTTTGCAGAAGAAAGGATAGTCTGGGGTCAATAATTTAGCGATTTCTGGATCGTCAACTTCTGAATTCAGGCGTGCCGTGATTTGGGCGCAAATCGCCGCATTCTTAGTTTCGTCGTGCAGATCTTCAAAGGAAAACGCGACTTCTGCAGGTGGCAACTCGCCTTTCCAGTCCACGTATCGCAGCGTTTCGCCGTAGCCACCAGCGCGAAATTTCTCGGTCAGTTCCGGTGGGGTTGGCTCGTCGTCTCGCAGCAGGCACCAAGTCGCCGTGCGCTGGAATACGGTTAATGATGCCACTTCATCGGCAATTGAGGTGATCACCTGAGCGGCCGACGCCCCGGTACCCACAACCCCAACGCGCTTGCCTTTCAATACCGCCGATTGATCCCATTTAGCGGTGTGAAAACTTTCGCCCTTAAAGTCTGCCATGCCAGGGATCTCCGGTAAGCGTGGACTGGAAAGGGGGCCGTTGGCGGTCACGATATGGGTGCAGGTGACAATTTCAGTGGGCGCGCCTGTGGCGGTATCGATGGTCGTGACCTGCCAGACTTTTTGCTGATCGCCGATATAGGTCATATCGACGACTTTGCGCGAGAATCGGATCTTGTCACGAATCCCGGTGTGGTCGACCAACAACTCCGCGTAACCGGAGATCTCCGGCTGACTGACATATTTCTTTGAAGGAATAAAACCGGTCCGATCGAGAAAAGGTAGGTAGGTATAGGCGGGCACATCGCAGGCAGCGCCCGGGTAGGCGCCCACGCCGCCATTGCTCCAGACACCACCGACTGAGGGTGTCATCTCAAAGACACGGACATTATCAATGCCCGCCTCGGTTAAATAAGACGCGCACAACAGCCCTGAGAAGCCGCTACCGACAATGACGACGTCGAAATGGGCGCTAGCTGTTTGGATTTGTGGGTTGGTCATACTAATTCCTTGTCGCTTTGGCTCGCCGTGTCGCAAGTGAACGGCGGGCATGTGCTTGATTAATGTCTAAGACGATTGACGTGTAAAAAATTTCTTGGCGCCGAATAGGCTCGTCGCCATACCGCTAGTACCGGCAAGCCAGTTGGCCGGCTTTGAGAATACCTCAAGTGGCGGGGAAAAACCCAGCCAAAATGCCCCCAGCCTTCGACTCATTGGAATATCGAATGATAGGCGAACAGGGCTGGATTACCGCCGGTATGCAGGAACATCACGTGATCATCGCGGTGCCAGGTGCCGGCACGAATTTCGGCAATCAATGCTGCCATGGCTTTACCGGAATACACCGGGTCGAGTAACACGCCCTCTTGTTGCGCCACGAGGGTGACCGCCTCGATCATGGCGGGCGTGGGTAAGCCATAGCCAGGTCCTCTGTGCTCGTGATTGAGTTGAATGAGATTGTCTGGAATGGGCGCAGCCCCGACCTGGGTGGCGACTTCCGTGGCTAACTGCCGAACTTTGGATTCCATGACGCTGGCATCTGCCTCATAGACATTGATGCCGAGAATCGGGATGGGTTGGGTTTCGTTGGCCATGCCAACGATCAAACCTGCTTGTGTCCCGGCGCTAGAGCTGGCATGCACAAGGGTTTTGATCTCGATGCCGAGGTTGTCTACCTGAGCGCTAATCTCTCGCGCGCAGTTGACATAACCTAATGAGCCCGTGGCATTGGAGCCACCTGCGGGTATGGCATACAC
>JABMOJ010000129.1 GCA_013204195.1 SAR86 cluster bacterium | reverse complement strand
CGTTTACCCTATTACAACAGTTTCTTTAATTGCAGTAACGATGCCGCGATTGAGATGTCCAATGCGCTGGTAGAAATCATGCCGGATCATTTGAATCACATCTTCTTCACCAATTCCGGCAGCGAAGCGAACGACACCAATATCCGTTTAGTACATCGTTATTTCGATGCCTTGGGCAAGCCCGGTAAGAAGAATATTATCGGCCGGCATAACGGTTATCACGGCAGTACGATAGCCGCCGCCAGCCTCGGTGGTATGGGTTATATGCATGAACAGTTTGTTGGTTTGACCTATACCCACCATGTGCAGCAGCCTTATTGGTATGAAGAGTGCCATGACATGGATGCAGAGGCGTTCGGGTTGGTGGCCGCCAATGCCCTGGCAGCGAAGATCGACGAACTGGGCGCAGATACCGTCGCGGCGTTTATTGCCGAGCCCATCCAAGGTGCCGGTGGCGTGATTGTGCCGCCGGCGAGTTACTGGCCAGCGGTTGAGAAAATATGTCGTGAGCGAGATGTCCTCATTATTAGTGACGAAGTGATCTGCGGGTTTGGTCGCACGGGTCAGTGGTTTGGCTGTCAAACCTATGGCTTCACCCCGGATCTATTAACCTTCGCCAAAGGCGTGACTAATGGCTATCAGCCGTTGGGCGGTGTTGCCGTGTCAGACAAAATCGTTGCGGTGTTACAGTCGCAGAGTGTTGAATTTTCTCACGGTTTTACTTATTCCGGGCATCCAGTTGCTTGTGCAGCGGGTCTGGCGACCCTGGAGATATACAAGCAGACGGATATTGTTGGCACCCTGAGCAAAGACCTGGCCCATTACTTTAATGAGCGCTGGCGACAGTTGGGTGATCATCCGATCGTCGGTGAGGCGCGAACCCAGGGCATGTTGGGCGCCTTGGAGCTGGTTCGGGACAAGTCTTCCCGCGAACGTCTCGCGCCAGACTCGGCCGCCTCTGGCTTCTGTCGAGATCGAGCTATTGATCATGGGTTGATGGTGCGTGCCGTCAAAGACACGATGATCAGCGCGCCGCCTTATGTGTGTAGCAAAGCGGAAATCGATTTGTTAATCGATCGATTGGCCAAGGCGCTGGACGAAACTGCCCGTCACTATGGTATCAATGAAGCATGAGACCCTTGGTTCTGGTGCCTTGTGATGTCAAACACGTGGAGGGCCATCCCTTCCATGGTGTTGGCGAAAAATACATTAACGCTGTCAGTCACGGTGCTGGTGTTCAAGCCCTGTTGGTGCCTGGCATAGGCGCCGGACAAGATCTTCTGTCACTGGAGCAGGACACCGATATTGACGGTTTGTTGGATCTTGCCCAAGGACTCTTTTTGACGGGCAGCGTGAGTAACGTTGAACCGGGCAGATACGGCAACTCAGATGCACCCGCTGATATCAAGCAGGACCACCAGCGTGACGCCACAGTTTTTCCATTGCTGGCGCGAGCGATCGCGCGCAAAATTCCGATACTCGCCGTTTGTCGCGGTATCCAGGAGCTGAATGTCGCGATCGGAGGCACGCTCTATCATGCGGTGCATGAGCAACCGGGCTATGCCGATCATCGCGAGCAGGACGGCCTCTCGAGAGAAGAGCTGTATGCGCCAGTGCATGACGTGGATGTCGTCACCGGGGGTTTGCTCGAACAAATTGTCGATGCGCCCTGCTTTGCGGTGAATTCGTTGCATGCGCAGGCGATAGCGATATTAGCGCCGGGTTTGCGAGCAGAGGCGATCTCTAGAGATGGCGTTATCGAGGCAGTCTCAAAAGATGGCCAGTTCTTGTTGGGCGTACAATGGCATCCCGAATGGGCCTTTGCCGAGAATCCGCAGTCGAAGGCGATCTTCGCAGCTTTTGGTCAGGCGGTTCGACGCTTCGCCGAAAACCGATAAATTAGGCCGCGATTGAGCTGTTAATTATCCACCAAAGCAACCATTTTTCTCTCATTTACTATTAGGAACTATCTTTATGTCAGCGCTACCGGACCCCATCTCTGCCCATGTTGAGTTGCTCTTCTCTGACATGAACGGCGTTCCTCGGGGCAAAGTGATTGATGGCGCCACCTTGAAGCCAGGGTATCGCCCCCATATGGGTTTGTCGGTATTGTTTCAGACCATTACCGGCGAGTACGCAGATATTCTTGATCGACTCAACCCGAAAGACGAAGACATGCTGTTAGAGCCAGACTGGTCTACCTACAGAGCAACGCCATGGAAGGAGGATGACCATAGTCAGGTGATCTGCCGTTCCTTGAGCAAGAATGGCCAACCAACCACCGTCGACTCCAGAAATATTTTGATAGAGGTGCTTAATCAATACGCGCAAGTGGGCTGGTTTCCTATTGTTGCGCCTGAAGTAGAGTTTTATCTGGTGCAGCCCGTGCAAGATCCGCGAAATGCTCTGGTACCCGCCACTGGTCAAGATGGTCGGCTTGAATCGGGCGGTGAGTCATTCAGCATCGATGCCTTGGATAAGTTCGAAGATTTTTTTGCGACGCTGCGGCAATCCTGTGCGAAAGCGAATATTCAGCTCGAGGGTTTGATTCACGAAATGGGACCCGGGCAGATAGAGCTTAATGTCGGTCATGGCGACGCGTTGGATAAAGCCGATCAATTATTCCTGTTGAAACGTGCAGTTAAGGCGTGCGCCTTAAAGTGCGGTATGACGGCGACATTTATGGCGAAACCGATTGAAGAGGCGGCTGGTAGTGGCTTGCATATCCACACCAGCATGAACGATGCTGAGGGCAACAATGTGTTTGCTTTGCAGGATGGCCAAGCCACTGCGATGCTCAAGCATTACATTGCGGGTTTGCAGTACTACCTGCCACGAGCGTTTGCGCTGTTTTCACCCACCATTAATAGCTACAAGCGATTCGTGCCTGATCTGTCCGCGCCGGTGAATTTGGAATGGGGCTATGATAATCGAACTACAGGTTTCCGAATTCCCTATGACACCGATGAAAATGGCCGAGTCGAGAATAGAATAGCTGGTGCCGACGCCAACCCTTATCTGTTTACTGCCGCGACG
>JABMOJ010000128.1 GCA_013204195.1 SAR86 cluster bacterium | reverse complement strand
GTTGTAATAGGGTAAACGCGCCAACTGTTCTTGAATCGCTTTGTTGATAGTCGGTTGGCTGTAACCCAGACTGCAACACCAGAGTCCCGACATGCCATCGAGCAACTGCTTATTGTCCGAGTCTGTAATGTAAATATGTTCCGCTCGAGTCACCACCCGCCCGCCCGTTTTGGCGTATTGTTGGTAGTCAGTAAAAGGATGTAATAATGTCTTTCGATCCATCTCCTTCAGCTTTGCACTGGAAAGCTTTGCGCTAGAGATATCAGTCGTCATTTCGAAGTCAGCCTATAGTCGTATTGCGTTGTCTGGATAAATCAAACATGACATTATGCCCTGATTCAGGCCTTATCCACAAAGGGTTGTTGCAACTATGACTGTCAGCGAACAAAAGCTAAGGGAGCTGCTGCGTACCGGTTTTCAAGCCCTTACCCAAGGCGATATTGACACGGCATCGCAGTGCTGCAAGCAAGCCCTCGCGATCCAGCCAGACTTACCTCAGGCCCACTTTCTCGTGGGGCTCACGGCCCTGCAGGCTCAGGATCGCAAGACCGCGTTTCAAGCGTTCGGGTCTGTGACCACCCTCGACCCCAGTCATGGGGCGGCCTGGGCACAGCTGGCTCGCCTGTTTATGAATGAAGGCCAGGTCGTGCGTGCCGATGCTGCGCTCACAGAGGCCGTCAAGACCTCCAGCAATGACCCGATGGTGCATGATCTGATCGGCACCGTGTATTCCTTAATCGGCGAGTTTGATGCGGCCGGTCAAAGTTTTGAGACTGCCGTCAGCCAGCAACCCAAACACCCGCCCTTTCTGCTGAACCTGGCCAATAACCTGGTCTATCGAGGCAATACCGATAAGGCCGTCACTATCATAGAAGATTTACTGTCAATCCAGCCCAATAGCCCGCAAGCACACTGGGTCCTGGCCAACACCCGGCGAGCTCGTGACGACGCGCATATTGCCACCATGCGGCAATTCCTTAATACCGGTCATTTGTCGCCAAGAGCGCGGGCTTTTTACGCCTACGCCATCGGTAAAGAGCTCGAAGACCTAGAGGAATGGGAAGAAGCCTTTGATGCCTTTGAAATCGGCGCACGGGATCGACGCAGCACCGTGGAATTTGATGAAGCCGCAGAAATTCAGATGTTTGAAGATCTGCAGAGGACCTTCACCACCGATTGGCTCGCCCAAGCCGGGCCAGGCTGCGAGGTACCGGGCGCAATATTCGTGGTTGGCCAGCCTCGCACCGGCACCACCTTGATCGAACGCATCATCAGCAGTCATTCGCAGGTGAAATCAGCGGGTGAACTGCAGCAACTCAGCCTGGCCGTTCGCCGCCTAAGCGATTATCGAGACCCGAAACGCTTCTCCAGCGCCTTTTTTGCCAGCGCCGCCGCGCTTGATCCTACTAAATTGGGCCAGCTGTATCTCGACACCACGCGCAAACAAAGGGGTGACGCCGACTGGTTCGTGGATAAGTTGCCGCAAAACTATTTGATGATTCCGCTGATCCTGGCGGCATTACCTAACGCGAAAATTGTACATATCCAACGAGACCCCATGGACGCCTGCTTTGCCAGCTATAAACAATTGTTTGCTGACGCTTATCTCCACTCCTATGACCAGCAGGAAATGGCGCGCCATCACGCCCGCTATCTACATTTGATGGGCGTCTGGCGCAAACGTTTCGGCGATCGATTTATTGATATTTCCTACGAAGATACGGTGCAAGACCTGGAACCCAACGCCCGCCGCTTAATCGAGTTCCTCGGCCTTGAGTGGCAACCCGCTTGTCTGGCGTTTCATGAGCAAAGCGGCGCAGTCTCCACCGCCAGCGCAGTCCAGGTCAGGGAACCGGCCCACAGTCGCTCTGTTGGTCGTTGGCGCCGCTACGCCAGGCAGCTGGCACCTATGGCAGCAATATTACGCGACTTAAACGATGCCCCAATAGAGCCCCGACACACTGATTAGCAACCTGGCAAAAACAAATGCACAGCGATCTATACCTGCGGCGCCAAATCGTTTAATTTAACGCTAACAACCGAACTATTTGGAGGTTCTGTGACTCGTATCGATCCGAAATCTATTCAGCGTCAACCAGGCTTGCGCTTCAGACCTTCACCCTTGGCCCATGGCATCGCCATGGTCATCGCCTCGGGCCTCGCTGCTCAGGCCAGTGCCGAGAACCGTGTGCTCGAAGAAGTGGTCGTTACGGCCACTAAACGCAGTGAATCGGTACAAGACGTGCCTTTGGCCATTACGGCCTTAACCGGTGATTTCGTCAGAGACGTTAACCTGAACGACGTCAAGGATCTGGTGTCATTCACCCCTGGCGTCTCTGGCAATAGCCAAGACAGCTTTATTGATGCCATCAGTGTGCGCGGTGTGCGCACCCAAGACTTCGGCGTTGGCGGTGACCCCTCAGCGGCGTTTTTCAAAAACGATCTTTACGAAGGACGGAATGGTTCAGCAGTCACCAGCTTGTTCGATATGGAGCGAGCGGAAATCCTTCGTGGTCCGCAAGGCTTTTTGTTTGGTCGAAACTCTATCGGCGGTGCTTTCAGCGTCTATACCGCGAAAGCGAAAATTGCCGATGAAATGGACGGCTATCTTGACCTGGATGCAGGCCAGAACAATCGGCTTAGAGCCGAAGGCGCTGTAAACATTCCTGTCAACGACAGCTTTGCGTTACGGATTGCTGGCTATCATTCCGAGCAAGACGGATTTGTCGACAACCTGTTTGACGGCAGCCAACTCATCGCCCATGACAAGTCTGCCCTGCGCCTGTCCGGAACCTTTATCGGCGACAACCTCACGGCCCGTGGCACCGCCGAATATGAAGACCGGGAGCAATCGGGCTCAGTTTATCGAGCCATAGAGACCGGCGTGATTTGGGAAACCTTTGAAGCCGCCTTGGGCGACGTCAACTTAGGCGGCGGTGAGCAAGACGCGAATGTCGATCGATCCAGCGGTGATCGAGATGACGCCAAGATTCTGACCTTGGGCTTGCAGCTCGATTACGACCTGGGCTTTGCAACAGTAACTTCCAATACCGGCTATAAAGATCACGAGTACTACTACACAGAGGATTACGACGGTACACCGTTGAACATCAACAACTACGGACAAGACCAAAAAGGCGACTATTTTCAACAAGAAATTCGCCTGGCGTCGAACAATGACGGCGCCTTATCGTGGTACGCCGGCGCATCCTACTATAGAGAGAACATCGACACCTTATTCAAGTTTTCCGGTGCGGAAGACTACTTCTGCCAGTACTACGGGGCCTACTATAACTCTGGCACGACCTTTACCGGCTGTGCGGATTTATACGCTTACTACGGTTCTGGGTTCTCACCCAGCGCTGATGGCAACCTAACAGAAACTGGTCGTATCATTGGCGACTACTCGGGCTGGGGCGCGTATGTCGACGTCAATTACGACCTCTCGGAACAGTGGAGCCTTGGTCTTGGCGTTCGTTACAGCAACGACAAAAAAGACTTCGCCATCAATGTACCGACACCGGAAAGTGATCTGGGCCCCTACTGGGCCTATACCTTTGCCACAGACGGCGCCGTCTCTGACAGCAAATCCTGGAACGACACTCAGGCCCGGGGGATCGTGCGGTTTCAGCCGAACAATGACACTATGTTGTATGCCAGTTATACAGAAGGCTTCAAGTCTGGCGGCTTTGGTAGTTTTGCCCTGGAAGATGCCACCGGCACTCCCGTTGGCGGCGGCGCAACCGATCTGACTCAGGCTGATGGTTATCGGCCGAATGCATTCGACCCCGAGACCGTCGATTCATGGGAAATTGGCTATAAAGGCAGCTTGTTCGATGGCCGGACTGAACTCAATCTGTCTGCGTTCCTCTACGATTATAAGGACCTGCAGGTGCTGGTTTTTGACGGCGGCGCAGCAGCGGTTAAAAATGTCGGCCAGGTTGATGGCTGGGGTTTTGAGGGCAGTGTCAGAACCATTTTGAACGACAACTTCGACCTCTACCTGGCACTGTCCAGTCTCGATACAGAGGCCACACAGCTACAAAGTATCTGTGGTGGCGACACACAAGACAGCTGTGAAGGCAGCAGTCTGTTTTGGGCTCCAGAATTCACCGGCGCAGCGGTACTTAACGGCAACTTCCCGCTCGCCAGTAACGGCGCAATCACCACCAGCTTAGAAGTCTACTGGGAATCAGAACGGGGCGGTGGTTTTGAAAACCTGCAGGAAACCAAAATTGATTCTTATGCCGATGTCACACTGAGGGTCAGCTACGAGTCTGACAATGACTGGAAGGTCGGGTTGTATGCAGAAAACCTAACCAACGCCGAGACCTTTGATGGCCAAAACAATAACGGCGGCATTATTCCCTCGCACTTCTTTGGACCGAAACGACCCAGAGTATTCGGCCTGAGATACAGTCTCGACTTCTAATCCAATCCCTCGCCTACCAGGCTTGGTCAGGCCAGCAGTAAACCCCTTCCAGCGGGCTTACTGCTGACCTGGCGTCTTAGCCGCACTATAACGTGCCCAACGCTGCATAGACCACCAGAAAACAAACGACCCCACCAAAATCAATCCCACAAAAATTGTTGCCAAGGCATTAATCTTAGGGCTGACACCCAGGCGAACGCTCGAATAGATCACCATCGGCAGCGTGCTTGAACCCGGACCCGAGACAAAACTGGCGATCACTAGGTCATCCAGAGACAGGGTGAAGGCCAACAACCAGCCCGATATCAGCGCGGGGCTGATTAGAGGCAACGTAATCACGAAAAACACCTTCAGCGGCGTCGCACCCAGGTCCATTGCCGCCTCTTCCAACGAGCTATCCATTTCTCTGAGCCGCGAGGTGATCACGATGGTGACAAACGCAACACTGAACGTCACGTGGGCAATCCAAATTGTCATGGCGCCCCTCGACGCCGGCCAACCTAACCAATTGCCCAGACCGACAAACAGCAACAACAAGGACAAACCGGTAATCACTTCAGGCATCACCAGGGGTGCAATGATCATACTGCTGAACAGGGTCTGGCCAGGAAAACGTCCGAACTTTACCAGCACATAAGCCGCGATAGTTCCCAGTAACACCGACATAAACGCCGTGGAGCAGGCAATCTGCAGGCTCAAGAAAAACGCGTCCATCAATTGCCGATCTTCAAGCAACTCAAGATACCACTTTACGGAAAACTCGGTCCAGATCGTCACCAGCCGCGACTCATTGAATGAGTAGATGACGAGCACCAGCAGGGGGAAGTACAGAAACACCAACCCTGCCAACAGCAAGTAGCGTGAAATCTTCATTCCCCCACCCCTAATTGCTTCATCTCTAAGCGACGGTAGAAATAGATCGGGATAATCAGGAACGTCAGCATCACCACGGCAATCGCCGAGGCGACAGGCCAGTCTCGGTTAACAAAAAATTCTTGCCAAAGCACCTTGCCTATCATCAGCGTATCGGGTCCACCGAGCAGCTCTGGAATAATAAATTCACCGACTGCCGGAATAAACACCAGGAAACATCCCGCCACCACACCACTCATCGACAATGGCAAAATAATTGTCAGGAACACTTTCCAGGGTCGGGCGCCCAAATCATACCCCGCCTCAATCAGCGAATAGTCCAGCTTCATCAAGTTGGCATAAATTGGCAGAATCATAAACGGCAGATAGCCATAAACGATACCCAGATAGATCGCAAAGTCGGAATGCAGCATCGTCAGCGGTTCATCTATCAAGCCCACCGACATGAACAGGTGGTTGACCAAGCCGTTGGTTTTTAACAAGCCTATCCAGGCATAAATACGAATCAAAAAGGAAGTCCAGGATGGCAGGATTACCAACAGCAGAAACAAACTGCGATAGGGTTCCTCCATCCGCGAAATCCCGTAAGCCATGGGATAGGCGACGAATAAACACAGCACCGTCGACACCGCTGCCAGCCTCAGTGAATTGAAGTAGGCGAGATAATACAGATCGTCTTCTAGCAGGAACCGGTAATTGTCGAGGGATCCGAGCCAGGTGAAGTGCCCGTCAGACCAGGACCAGATGTCGCTATAAGGCGGCATCGCAATCATCGACTCCGCCAGACTGATCTTCAGAATAAAGCCAAATGGCAGAGCGAAAAACACCAGCATCCAAATATAGGGCCAAGCGATAACCCAAAATTTGTGGGCAAAGACCCCTTTCATGGCTGATCCGCTTTGATCAACACCACGGCATCCCGATCCCAAGACAGAACCACTGATTGCTCAAAGTCGAAGGTCTGCGTGGCATGGCGAGCAAAATTACTGACATGCACTTGGACTATTTTACCCTGTCCTGCGCCTGCATCGAGACGCACGTGAATCACATTATGGCTGCCTAAGTAGGCGATATC
>JABMOJ010000127.1 GCA_013204195.1 SAR86 cluster bacterium | reverse complement strand
CTGTTATATTCAGTTTCGGGCTCAATGACGACCATCCGCTGATGCTTTATGTGGTTGACGGGTTGCTGGATATTGGCGGTAAGGTCTTTGTGATCAGTCTTAAACTGCTGGTGGTGCCGCTGGTCTTCGTGTCTCTGGCCTGCGGTGCCAGTAATCTCGGCGATAGTGCCAGTATGGGACGAATTGGGATCAAGACCATTGGTCTGTATCTGCTGACGACTGCAGTGGCGATTACGCTGGCGCTATTCGTGGCGACGTTGATCAACCCCGGGCAGGGTATCAACTTAACTTCCGACGCTCAGTTTCTGGCCAACGAGAGCCCATCGTTGAAACAGGTCATCATCAATATTTTTCCCTCCAATCCATTCAAGGCCATGAGTGATGGCAATATGTTGCAGGTTATCGTCTTCGCAATACTGGTAGGTGTGGCCATCAGTCGATGTGGTGATGCGGGTCAGCGTGTGCGTGCGACCCTGAATGATTGGAATGACATCATCATGCGCATGGTGATGATGTTGATGCAGGCCGCACCGATTGGGGTGTTTTGTCTGCTGATTACGTTGTTCGCCCATATGGGTTTTTCTGCGATTTCGGATCTTATCGCTTATTTTCTCACGGTGGCTGGTGTGCTGGTGCTGCATTTTTGCCTGACCTATGGCGTGATGATTCGTACCATGGCGAACCTCAATCCGATTACATTCTTTCGCCATATGGCCCCTGTGATGGCTTATGCGTTTAGTACGTCCTCGAGTAACGCGACGCTGCCGATTACTCTGGAAACCGTCGAGCATCGAATCGGGGTCAAAAACGAGATTGCGGCCTTCACCGTACCGCTAGGGGCGACCATTAATATGGACGGCACCGCGATCATGCAAGGGGTGGCCACCGTGTTTATAGCGGGTGCCTTTGGGGTTGAGCTGGGCCTGAGTGACTATCTACTGGTGATTTTGACCGCAACCTTGGCGTCAATCGGGACCGCGGGTGTGCCCGGCGTTGGTTTGATCATGCTGGCACTGGTGTTACAGCAGGTGGGATTACCCGTTGAAGGCATTGCCTTGATCATCGGCGTTGATCGTCTGCTGGATATGATGCGCACGGCGGTGAATGTCACCGGCGATGCCACTGTCTCGGCGATTGTTGCCAGAAGTGAAGGCAAGTTTGATAGGGACGTCTTCGAGGGCCGAGAGGCGAAGGGTTACGATATCTAGAGGTGCCACCGGCTGCGTAAGCCAATGGTTGATTAAACCTGACTAAAGGCTTCGGGCATGGCCAGCCAGCGCTGCATGATAGCCAATGCAGCGGGCCGGTCAGTTGTCAGCATGGTTCTGGAGGTTTGACTGACGGCATCAAGCATATGCTGGTCACGGACCAGATCCGCGATTCGGAACTGCAGCGCCCCCGACTGCCGGCGGCCAAACATTTCGCCAGGCCCACGAATCATCAAATCCTGTTCGGCAATATAGAAACCGTCACTGCTCTCTCGCAGGACATTGAGTCGCTGCTTGCTGACCCGCCCCAGCGGCGGGTGATAGAGCAATACACAGTGACTCTTGCGGGTTCCTCGACCGATCCGGCCGCGTAACTGGTGCAGCTGAGCAAGTCCCAGACGTTCGGGATTTTCGATGATCATCAAACTGGCGTTGGGCACGTCGACGCCGACCTCGATGACGGTGGTCGCCACCAGTAGGTCCGCCTTCCCAGCTTTAAATTCGGCCATGATGTTGGCTTTGTCTTCGCCCGACATGCGGCCGTGAATCAGGCGCACGCGTAGGGTGGGTAACTGCTGGGTGAGTGTCTCGGCCGTGACTTCGGCGGCTTGGCACTCTAGCGCTTCTGACTCTTCGATCAAGGTGCAGACCCAATAGGCCTGCGCGCCTTGCTCGCAGGCAGACTGGACTCGCGCGATGACTTCTTCGCGCCGTGAATCCGGTAACACGCTGGTGGTCACCGGAGTTCTTCCGGGTGGCAGCTCATCGATCACTGAGCAATCCATATCCGCGTACAAGCTCATGGTCAAGGTTCGAGGGATAGGGGTTGCGGTCATGACCAGTTGATGTGGCATGCGCCCCTGGCGCTCGCCCTTTTCGCGTAGCGCCAGGCGTTGCAGGACGCCAAAGCGGTGCTGTTCGTCAATAATCACCAATCCTAGATCGTCAAACACGACCTCCTTTTGAAACAGCGCATGGGTCCCCACAACCACCCCCGCCTGGCCGCTGGCGATGGCCGCAAGTTCAGCCTGTCGCTGTTTGCCCTTGACCTTGCCGGATAGCCAGGCGACCTGAATTCCCAGTGGCGCGAGCCATTGACTGAAATTCACAAAGTGTTGTTCCGCCAGGAGCTCGGTGGGTGCCATGATGGCAGTCTGCAGCTG
>JABMOJ010000126.1 GCA_013204195.1 SAR86 cluster bacterium | reverse complement strand
GTAGAATCATTGAGAAAGGCCACGTCAGCAGTATCGAAGCGGGTAATCTCTTGATGCAGAAGGGCGACAATGTTGAGATGCCAGGCAACACGCTTTACATAGATTGCACGGCTTCTGCTGTAGACTTCAAACAACCCAAAAGTCGCCCCGTGTTTGAATCGGGCCGCATCACAATTCAAGGGCTGCGTATTCCAAATCCGTGCTTGAGCGCCGCGATATGTGCGTATGTGGAGTCTCACTATAAAGATGATGAGGCTCGAAATCGTCTATGTACACCCGTGCCGCTGCCAGACAGTCAGCAGAGCTGGCTCACCACGACGTTGGGTAACATGATGAATCAAGGCGTTTGGTCGGCCGAGCCAGAATTAGCAAAATGGATATCAAACAATCGTCTTGACGCATTCTCTGCTGTGATTCGTGATGCCGACCTGACGATACCCGAAAATCAATTGATTATGGCCAAGCTCGGCAGCAACCTTATGCCCGCGATCTCGAACCTGCAGAAGCTTATCGCTGCAGACGTCGATAAATAATCATGGGCCATTCGGGAGTTTCTAGGACGATTTACCGAATACAAACAGTCGAGGTGTGTACAGGCGGCTAAATAGCTGTGCTGTCCTCTTATCCGTTACCAGGATAGTTGCTTACATGGCAGACAGGTTTGCGTTTCGCTATGACTATCGCCTACTCTGTAATGAGGTTAAGCAATAGCAGGAGTGCAGTAGTTGTCCACAAAAGTAGTGCCGTCGTCCCACCATGTCAGTAGTGCGTTTGCAGTGCGTGTGCCTGGGCTACTGAAGTTTACCTACGGTGCAGGCGCCGCTGCCGAGACCATTATTGGCGTGGCCTTCAACGCCTTCAACTTTTTCTTCTATACCAATATTATGGGCGTACCCGGCACCCTGGCTGGTCTGGCGATTACTATTGCCTTGTTCTTTGATGCCGTTACCGACCCCCTTGTGGGTGCTATCTCCGATCGCTGGCGGTCAAAATGGGGTCGGCGTCACCCATTTATGTTTGCTGCGCCAATCCCGGTGATGGCGTGCCTGTTCCTCATTTATTCACCGCCCGAAAATATTGACAGTTTCGGGTTGTTTCTTTGGCTAACGGTTCTTACCGTCATCATGCGCTCAAGCATGACGCTATTTCATGTGCCGCACCTGGCCTTGGGTGCGGAACTGTCTGCAGATTTTACCGAACGTACTCGTGTGATGAGTACGAATACATTGCTGGGTGCCGTCGGTGGTTTTGGCTTTGCCTATTTTGCCTATTCATTTTTCTTCGCAGCAACACCGGAATTTGAAAACGGCATGCTGAATCGATCAGCCTATTCTGACTTGGCCATCACGGCGGCTTTGCTGGGCGGCGTCATTATGGTGCTATCAACCCTGTTTACGATGCGGGTAATACCGCGATTACCTGGTGCGCCAGCAGGGCTGCCGGGTTTTACGCTAAGGGAGTTTTTCCTCGACTGTAAGTCAGCGTTAACGAATCGAAATTACTTAGTTTTACTCATCGGCTACTTGCTGCTCAGTGCCACCCTGGGGACGAGAGATACAATTGGTTTGCACATGAATACGTATTTTTGGGAGTTGCTACCCAACGAAATCCGGTATTTTGTGGTATTTGGTTTGCTGGCTTCTATCATAGGATTTTTAGTGACCGCGCGGTTACACGACAAGTTCGAAAAGAAACCAGTTATTATTGCCAGCCTGATCGGTTTGCTGGTGGCGGCCACCGCACCAGTGATATTGCGAATGACCGGATTTTTCCCGTCCAACGATTCTGAGATGTTGATACCGTCGCTCATCGTGTTCTACGTCTTCACTGCCTCTTTTGGTATTGTGCTGCTCATCAGCGCCATGTCAGCATTAGCAGATATTGCCGATGAGCAAGAGTTGATGACTGGGCGGCGCCAGGAAGGTATTTTTTATGCGGCACGGTCATTTTTCGCCAAAGCGTCCTCTGGCCTAGGTCATCTGCTGGCGGGTATCGCCATTGACGTTATTGCGTTCCCCGTAGGGGCTAAGCCAGGTACAGTTGATCCCGATATGATATTCCAACTCGGACTGATCGATGGGCCGATCGCTATTGTCCCAGGAATCATCGCCATCGTTTTCTATCTGCGCTATAACTTGTCCCGAGAACGACATGCTGAAATTCAAGCTGCCCTTCAAGAGCGCCACGCACTCACGGAAGTAACGGGGTCGGAGACCTCAAAACTATGAAGTATTTTAAATCTCTTGTTCCCTTTGTTGCGGGCTGGGCATTGTTACTGTTCACCGATACCTTTGCGGCTATCGGCTTATACAATGGCCTGCTGCAATTAGTTTTGTTTTCCCTCGTTGTGTGTATCCCTATCTGGATGACGGGCCGTATGTCTTATGTCGACATCGGTTGGCCCTTGGGTCTCACCCTCATTGGCGGCTTAACCTGGTGGCTAAGTGACGGCGAACCCTTGCGGGTCGCTATGGTGAGTGTCGTCTATCTATTTGTCGGCAGTCGCATGGCCTTCGGCGCGTTGAAGTTATGGTGGATGGGACGGCTAAAGCAAGAATTTCCGCGTTATGAATATCAAAAGCAGCGATGGCTAGCGGCGGGCAAAACAAACACGTCGCTGGCAATGCAAGTTGACGCGCTCTGGCAGGGGTTAGCTAACGCCTCTTTTTTGGCGATGCCTGCCTTTGTTATTGCCGCAAATTCGAGTGAGCCTATTCATGCACTAGAAATCATTGGCCTGCTGGTTTGGGTCGGTGCTTTCGGCATGGAATCCGTCGCCGATATGCAAAAACTCAATTTCTTGCGAGCTATGAAAAAAGCCGGTGAAAGGAACCGGGTCTGCAACGTCGGGTTGTGGAAGTACAGCCGGCATCCCAACTATTTTGCCGAGTGGATGGTATGGAACGGCTTGATCATCGCGTCGATACCCTCGTGGCTCACACTGTATGCAGTAGAATCGTTGGTCATTTGGCTGTTGCTGGGTGTGGGCTTATTGTTTGCTTCCTGGAAGATGTACAGCACCCTTGTCTATGATACGGGCGCAGAACCAGCTGAATATTATTCCGCACAGAAACGTCCTGACTATAAAGTCTATCAACAAACCACCAATAGATTTTTTCCGGGACCAAGGAAATAACTAAAAAGAATAGTCTTGCTAAAGGTGCTGCTCCTTGCGCAGAAGATTGTCGAGACCGCAGCACCAATAGATAGTAAGCCCCCTCTCTTTAGCCCTTGATTCGATTCGTCTACGCGTAGGGGCACTCGCTGATTACCAGACCGACGGGCAGCTCGCGGTGATGAGCGGGCCTGCACTATGCACGATAAATATTTACAGTACATGATTTCGATCGCTAACTGACACAAGTTTGCCGACTCATCCTTGGGCGAGGTTTTGCCGCTGATAGCGTGATTATCGCAGCTGTTGCCAGTGCACGGCGAGCACGCAGGGTCGATACGTTCAGGGGCTGTACGCTAGAGCCGATAGATCGAAGGAAACAACGGAGAATAAGCGATGACAGTTCTCGAGTTTGTTGTAGCGGCTATGGCGCTGGTTATCCTGATCTATACCGTCATCATCTACAATGGTTTGATCAGGCTGAAAAATAATGTGGCGCGCGCTTTTTCCAATATCGAAGTGATATTGAAGCAGCGCCACACTGAATTACCATTGTTAGTGGCTGTGTGCAGAGGCTATATGGTCCATGAGCAGCACGTCTTGTTGGCGATCACTGAAGCGCGTAGTCGAGTTCATTCGGCACAAGAGAAGCACGATGTGCGGGGCCTCGGTCACGCCGAAACCTTGATGCGAACCTCGCTTAGCCAGCTATTTGCCCGCTGTGAAGCCTATCCAGATCTCAAGGCTAATGAAAACTTCTTGGCCTTGCAGGAGCGAATTTCCCAGTTGGAAGATGCGATCGCTGATCGGCGTGAAATATTCAACGAATCGGTGCGGCTGAATAACACGCGCATCCAGCAAGTTCCTGACGTCGTACTGGCTCGAAGTTTTGGTTTTATTGAGTTCGCGTATCTGAAATTTGAAACCGTTGCCTTGTTACCGGTAAAAATCAACTTGAGCAGTTCGGTAAACCGCTAATGATCGATTCGTCTATTGATTTTCTCATAGGCCTCACCCTGTCTTTCGACGACACAGCGTTCGCCTGGGTGATGCTAGCCGCCCTGTTAGTATGCTTTGGATCAGTTATTGGCCTGTTTGGTTTCGTTCGTCATGGACGCATCATGCAAGATACTCCGACCTCAAAGATTCGCTCGGCCAGTCAGGGCTTCGTCCAGCTTGAAGGCCGCGCCAGATCGTTGGACGATAAGCCGCTCAGGGTACCTGGCAGTGGTCGGGAATGTGTCTGGTTTGATTATCTCATAGAAAAAAAAGGTAACGATTGGGAAGAGGTGGAGCGTGATACCAGTATCTACAGCTTTTACGTGGACGATGGTACGGGGCTGTGTGCAGTTGACCCAGAGTTGGGTAGGGTCATTACTCGAAAGAAGAAGGTGTGGGTGGTTGGCGACTGGCGTTACACCGAGCGGCTGATTGCGGAAAATGACAGAGTTTATTGCCTGGGCCAATTTGAAACAGACCAAGGTGGATCCAAAGCCGAAGTGCTCAACAGTGGCGTGCGCGTATTGTTGAGCCAGTGGAAACACAATCGCCGCGAATTACTGCGGCGCTTCGATCTAAATGGCGATGGTGATATTGATATGAATGAGTGGAATCAAGCGCGTGAGGCTGCCATTAGCCAAGTCAAGTCGGCGGCAGCTAACGACGATGTGCCGACGCAACACCACAATCTTGTGACGCCTTTTAATAAAAGCCACCCCTATATCATATCCAGTATTCCGCAAGACGAACTCGCCAGCCGCTATCAGCTTTATGCGGTTGGTTTGCTTGGCCTGTTTGTTGTCTCGGGCGCCTATGCTGTGTTTATGACTATCGTTCGTCGCGATCTGTTTTAGCGCAGGGTCTGATGTGACGCTAACTAACGGTTTGGTAGTTCCGTTCGTACCAAGTTCCACTAGCCCTCGGATCACGCCGATTGCGCGAGTTACCCGATGTCCATTGATTTAGTGTTTTCAAAGCCAGCGGCTGCCGCTGGCTGTCATTCTACCGCCGCAGCGCCCGGTGCTGATTCTCGATCGCCTGTATATTGATCGAAATTGGCTTGTTGCGCGTACTACATAGTCTATCGACAAAGAGTATAATGGCCGGCATGCCAACAAAAACCATCCTGTCTATTACCATCATCTGCGTCAGCCTGGCTGCAGCCGTGTGGATGTATAACCAAAAATCGCCACCACAAACCGTTGAAACGAGTCCGCCAACCATGTTTGTGGACGTCATGCGTGCGGAAATCACTGATGTAAAAATTACAGTCTCTGTGCAAGGTAGCGTGACTCCCCGGACCGAGACGACCCTGATCTCAGAGGTAGCGGGCTTGATTACGGAGGTGTCTCCGGCATTTGTCGCAGGTGGATTTTTCAACAAAGGCGATGTGCTGGTTCGGATTGACGATCGAAACTATCGCTCTGAAGTGAAGCGTGCCCAAGCCTCGGTCATATCGGCTGAAACAATGGTAACCCGTGAGGCGGGGCTTGCAGACTATGCTAAAGAGGACTGGGAGCGCGCGCAGTCAGTGTTGAAGTCCAGTAAGGCGGCGTCTGACTTGGCGCTACGCAAGCCACAACTCACTGAAGCGCTTGCCAACCTTGAGTTTGCCAGGGCGGAACTCGAGAAGCGTGAAGGCGACCTTGATCGAACGACCATCAGAGCTCCCTACAATGGGCTCGTTAGGGAAAAACGCGCAGATATCGGCCAGTTTGTGAATGGCGGTACACCCCTGGCCGCGACGTTTGCTGTTGATGTGGCAGAAATTAGATTGCCGCTGCCCGACAGAGAGCTACCCTTTCTCGGCCTGGACGAGCGTGAGCTCGTCAGCGGCAACGGCCCGAACGTCACGTTGGCGGCAAATATCGGCGGTGAACGCTATACCTGGAAAGGGCGGATAGTTCGTACCGAGGGCGTATTCGATGCGCGTAGTCGTGTGTTATACCTCGTGGCCCAGATTGAAGACCCTTACAACCAACATTCGGCCAAATGGCTACAGCCGCTCAGAATCGGCACCTTCGTCGAAGCAAGTATCACCGGACAGCAGCTCAAAGATGTCATTAGAGTGCCACGCAGTGCACTAAAAAGAGATGGTAAACTATGGGTCATTACAGCGGAAGATACCTTGGAGCCCGTAAGCGTCGAAGTGGCACGCGCGGATGAAAAATTTGTACTGATCAAATCTGGCCTCGAGCCAGGTCAGCTCATCAGCCTGACTGTTCCTGAAAACCCTCTGCCTGGCACGGCTGTTCGATACCAGGAAGCAGTTGAAGGGACAGGGGGTTCGAGCGTTGGAATCAATTGATCCGCACAAGGGGATTATTGCCTGGTTTGCCAGGAATCATGTAGCAGCCAATCTGTTGATGTTCGTCATTATTCTGACGGGGATCTTTTCCGCGCTAACCATTCGAACGCAGATCATGCCTGACGTTCAGCTAGATCGAATCACTATTCAAGTGCCTTTTCCTGGCGCCTCGCCCGGCGAAGTGGAAACCGGGGTTGTGATTCGCATTGAAGAAGCGGTGCGGGATATAGAAGGCATTGTTAACATGCGGTCCTTTGCGAATCCGTCTTCTGGCACAGTGGAACTGGATATTGAAACGGCCTACGACGGGCTGGCGGTGCTCGATGAAGTCAACGCGGCGGTTGACCGGATTGTGAACTTTCCGGCTTCTATTGAGCGACCCAACATTTACCGAAATCAACCTCAGCCTCGTGCTATCAGCGTGCAGATTTTTGGTGAGTTGGATGAAACCACCATGAAAGGATTGGCGGTAACTATTCAGGGTGAAATTCTTTCGCTCCCCAGCGTCACGAAAGCTGACGTTCGAGGTGCTAGACCCTACGAAATCAGCATCGAAGTGGAAGAGTCAAGGCTGCGTCAATACGGACTCTCGCTGCAGGATGTGGCTCAGGCCGTGCAGCGTTCCTCACTGGATCTGCCGGCTGGTTCGATTCGGTCGGACTCAGGCGACATCTTGTTGCGAACAGAAGGGCAGGCCTATCGAAAAGCCGACTTCGAAAAAATCGTGCTGATTTCCGCGTCTGATGGCACTAGATTGACCTTAAGCGATATCGCGGAGATTAATGATGGGTTCGCCGAGGTTCGATTTTATTCGCTGTTCAATGGCAAGCCGAGCATTGGGATATCTGTATCTGCTGTTGGTGATCAAAATCAAATCGATATCTCTAACGAAGTCACTGAGTACGTAGAAAAAAGAAGCAAGACATTGCCCGAGGGTATATCAATACAGTCTTGGGGAAACAGCACGGACTATCTTTCAGAGTCCATTGGCATGATGGTGTCTAATATGCTGATGGGTATTATTCTTGTATTGGTGACCTTGGGGATCTTTCTTCGTCTTCAACTGGCTTTCTGGGTCATGCTCGGTATGCCTATCGCTTTTCTAGGTGCATTTGCTTTGCTGCCACTGGTAGATGGCTCATTAAACTTGCTCAGTCTGTTCGGTTTCATTCTAGTGCTTGGGATTGTTGTGGATGACGCGATTATCATTGGCGAAAGCGTTCAGACCGCCGGTGAGCAGGACGGCCACACCCTCAACAATGTCATTCGTGGCGCGAAACGTGTTGCTATGCCCGCCACCTTTGGTGTGCTGACAACGGTGGCGACATTTGTGCCGTTCTTAACCGTGCCAGGTGGTTTCGGCGCGCTGCCAGCCGCGATTGGGTCGGTGGTGATTTTATGTCTGTTATTTAGTATCGTCGAATCAAAGCTAATCCTGCCTGCTCACCTTGCCAGCATGCGTCCCATAACCGCGGATGACAATTCAGCACTTAGACGATTTCAAAATTATTTTTCTGTTGGCTTAAAGCGTTTTATACAACAGCAGTACCAACCCTTGCTTGTCAAAGCGATTGAGGCGCGCTACCTAACCCTCTCTGTGTTTGTTGGCATGTTGATTTTGGCGATGGGTTTTGTCATGGGGCCATATATCAAAACCGTTTTCTTCCCGGTTATGTCCACAGACTTCATCAGGGGGGAAATCGAGATGGTGGATGGAACCTCTCCGGCCCAGGTCATCAAGGTGGTTGAAAGGCTCAATAACTCACTTCTCAGCCTTGATGCGGAACAACCAGTAGAGGCAAAATTTCTCAAAAATGTCGCTGCTTATGTCTATAACACTACCGGCACTGTTGTTGCGGAATTGAAGCCAGTAGATAGTCTTTCGCAGAATCCTGCACAAATAGCCACTCAATGGCGAGAGCGAGTGGGAGAGATTTCTGGGGTTAAAGCCATACAGATTACGGGCGCTCAAAAGTCTCATGGTTACGGCAAGGACATCAATTTCAAGTTGATTTCACCGAATACGCAAGAACTTGAAGCTGCGGCAGAAATGTTGCATCAACATCTCAGATCTTATGAGGGGGTTAACGACATCGAGAACTCCAATGCCGGCAGCATCCCTGAGATCAACCTGAAGATTAAGCCTTCTGCTGAGGCCCTAGGGCTTGCGCTGACTGATCTAGCCAGCCAGGTTCGTGCCGGATTTTATGGTGTTGAAGCTCAGCGTATTCAGCGCGGCCGGGAGGAAGTTAAAGTGATGGTTCGCTATCCGCAGCAAGAGCGCGAATCCATGGGTAATCTTGAATCCATGTATATTAGAACGAAAGAAGGTGACGAAGTCCCGTTCACGGCTGTTGCGGAACTGGAGCATCGTGTTTCGCCTTCCACCATCAGAAGGACCTCGGGGCAACGGGCGGTGATTATCTCGGCGGATATTAATACGACGATTACTCAGCCGGGTAAGATTGTCGAGGATGTCACCCAGGGCGAATTTTCTCGCCAGCTTTTACAAAAACATCCTGATGTAAGCATTGAATTGGGTGGTGCGAGTCAAGAAGAGGAGGAGCTTATTCAGCGGATGATTTTTACGACGGTGCTGGCACTCTTCGCCATCTATGCATTAATGGCCATACCGCTAAAATCTTACCTGCAACCGATTATCATCATGGCGGTGATTCCTTTCGGCATGATTGGCGCCTTGATTGGTCATGTGATCGTCGGCATTCCTTTTAGCGCACTGTCGGTTTACGGCATCATTGCGCTCGCCGGTGTGGTGGTGAATGACAGCATCATTCTGGTGGACTTCGTCAACAAGTCTGTGGCTGACGGCATGGATTATGTTGAAGCGGCAATCAAGGCCGGGTCGGAAAGGTTTCGCGCCATCATGCTCACATCGGTCACGACATTTTTCGGTTTACTGCCGATCCTGACTGAAACCAGCCTCTCTGCGCAGCTGGTGAAGCCGATGGCAGTGTCGCTGGGTTTTGGCATTTTGTTCGCCACGGTCATCACGCTGATCCTGATTCCCTGTCTTTACGTGGTGCTTAACGACATTAGATTATTGCGCCGACCATCGGCCGGCAGCAACGTCAGCAACGCTGACGAATCCTTTACTGGTTAGGCGGCGAGGCTCGGCTTTTTATACCAGAGTCGTTCGCCGCGGACATCATCTCGCCTTGTCGTTTAGCTGAGGCTTTTGATATAACCGAAAAATCCTTCGCGATTGGCTTCTGTATCAGCGGCCACCCGTTGGCTAACAGCGTCAGCGGCGAATGCGATACGCCATGCTTTGAGCCCCGGGATGCGCTCGTTGAGATCGACCCCGGTC
>JABMOJ010000125.1 GCA_013204195.1 SAR86 cluster bacterium | reverse complement strand
TTTCTGTCTGGCGATGGTGTTCTGGTTAATTCACCCTTACATTTTTATGGTCATGAGCACCGTCACCATCATGATCCTGGCACAGCGAGAGTTTTACTCCAAGGCGGTTCGAAGCCTCGAACGCTCCCTGTAAGACGTCTTTCAACCCCTCACTAGAGCTCGCCATTGAGTGCGGCCATCAAAATCTGCTGGTACTCTGGCGCCGAGAAAGCGATGGGGTTGGAGCCTGCCGACGGATCAGCCACAGCCATGGCACCAATGGTATCGGGAAGTCCGTCGGCATCAATAATGCTGGCCAGCGTATGAGGAATGTTGATCTCGGCGCGTAATGCCAACACCCAGTTCATAAAACCTTCAAAGTCTGGCTCGAGCTCTAGGCATTGCGCCAGCAGCCCAATACGCTGCTTGATCACCGGATAATTGGCCTTCAGCACATAAGGCATAAGAATCGCGTTTAGCATGCCGTGATGAGCATCGAAGATTGCCCCCAACGGATGCGCCAAAGCATGCATGGCACCTAAGCCACGTTGAAAGGCCGTGGCCCCCATCATTGAAGCCACCAGCATTTGTTGGCGAGCCTCCACATCCGCACCATTGCTCACCGCTGCGGGCAGATAGCCCTTAACGAGCCGCATACCTTGCATGGCGATGCCCTCGGCCATGGGATGGTAGTAATTCGAACAATAGGCTTCCAGACTATGGGACAAGGCATCCATGCCCGTCGCTGCAGTGAGTCCCGCAGGCAGACCCAACGTTAGCATCGGGTCGAGAATCACCGCGGCGGGCATCATCTTCGGATGGAATATAATGACTTTGCGCTGCTGCGCTTCATTTACTATTAAGGCAGCCCTACCCACCTCAGACCCGGTACCCGCCGTGGTTGGCAACGCGATCAGCGGCATAATTTGACTAACATCTGCCCGCTGCCATTGATCACCGATGTCTTCGAGATCCCACAGTGAACAGGTCTGTCGAGCAAGCACAGCGATCGCCTTACCCGCATCGAGTCCGCTGCCGCCGCCCATAGCGATCACACCATCATGCTGGCCGGCCTGGAACGCCGCGATGCCATCCTTGACATTAGCGCCTGTCGGGTTCGGCTTGATCTGACTAAAACTGCCAACGGACAGTCCCGCAGCGCGGCAAAGCGCCAGCGCCTCAGCCACCATCGGCAAGCTCGCGAGGCCAGGGTCGGTGACCAACAGCGGATTCTGCATACCATGCTGAACGCACAGCTCAGGCAATTCCTGCAACCGACCCGCACCAACTAACACCTGGGTTGGATAATTCCAATTCACGTTCAATAGATCACTCCTGCTCGATTAAAGCCTGGTCAATATTTTTCAGCGCTTTTCACCGAATAGAAAGCGCTGGCGTATTCAATAATGGATGCCCAATGGCGCGGGCAAAGCCCAATCGATTCATTAATCACATTGATCAACTGCAATGACCAGGTAAAGCCGCAATCCATGCTGAGATCAAATCGACTCCTTCTGCATGCACCAGACTCCGACCCAGCTCTGGCATCATCGCACCTGGGTCGCGGGTCTGCATACGAAACACTAAAATTGAATGTTCGGGATCACCAGGCACGATCGAAAACCGATGGCCACCGGTACCTTGACCGGCCGCGATAGGTAGCTTGCATTCACCCAACCTGACAGGGTTATTGGTACCGATATCGAGGTACAGCCCGGAAGTATCACCCGCACCTGTGCTGCTATGACAATGGCCGCAGTTGCTGTCTAAATAACTTCGTGCACGATCGTTCAAATTTTGAGTTGCATCCTGCCAGGCAACTAACCGGGGTTGGTCAGCCACGGTCCCGTCTAGCTGTAAAATGCCGAGTTGCTGCCAATAATCCAACTGATTCAAGTCAGGCACTTTGCCTGTCAGGCTACGATTCAGATTCGCCAGTCGTGGCCCGATTGGGTTCATCTGGCGAGACGCCGTATCGGTATTGTGACAACCGGCACACTGGTTCTGATCGGGCACAATATAGGGGAAGTCTGTGGCCGTCGCTGTCTCTTGATGGACCAAGGTTAACGACTTGATATCCCCAGTCACTTCCAGGCTCGCTTCGGTTTGCGTGGCATTCCACACATAAGGCAACCCGACCCACCCACTGCTACGGCGCACCAGCAAGCGAGTTTCGATCAACTGCACCTGAGTTAAATCAAGACCACCATTGCGCCCTAGGCTGGCATCCAGCACGGACTCAGCATCCACCACTTGAACTAAGGCCCCTGATACTCGCGGGTAAAAAAACGTCTTGCTGATCACAGTGCCCAGGGGGAAATCGAGCCTGCCATCGGGCATGACAGTGGCCTGCGTGCCCGGCGGCAGACTCACCGTCCGCAATTTATGAGCATAGTCCGTAAACAATGTGGCATTGAGCTGATAGGGCGTGACGCCAGCTCCCAGCTGCAACTGCTGACCATCACTGGTCATCAGACCCCAGGCAGACAATGCCGCCGGGGCAGTCTCATGCACTACTACACCGCCTGGCGCGCAACCAACACACAGCAACATTGCCGCCAGCAGGCCAGACCGCAAGCGCTTTAACATGGACTATTCGCCCTGCCCTGATTGACTCGCAGCGGGTACAAAAACCAGCTCAATGGCAGGTAGCGGCGCATGCTGACATTGATGCTGTAGCTCGTCTAGCCGCGGGTTAGCGAACTGGTTAGGGGCATCGACATTAAACACGGCACTGGACGCTTCGTTATAGATACAAATTTGCAGCTCCGCGGGCAACACACCATCCGGCGCCAGCTGGGTATTGATAAAACCGTCCCAGATCACATTAGGAAAAGCACCATCGGCACCAAAAACGGCCGCCTTCAACTGTGGCAGGTACTCTGTATCTGGGTTGTCACCACCGCCTGAATAGCGATTATCGTGAATATTGATCTTCTCAGGGTAGGGATCGAACGCGGATGCCGTGTCACGTTCACTGTAATTGGTTGAGTAAACACTGCTGATCACGATGTGCGCGGTCTGGTTATTACGTAGATCATTGTCGAAGATTTCGATTTCATCGTTAGAGTTAATCGAGATGCCGGATCCCGCCGGCACACCCGCCACTGCACCTCCGGGAAGGGCAAAGTTTGGCGTATTATTGTCTTCTATGCGGTTATTAAAAATCCGCGTACGCCGACCTTCTTGGGATAAATTAGGCATATTGAATACCAGCACACCGCCCGTGTTATTGATTGCCACATTGTTATAGACATCAGCATCCAGCGTATTCTCAATCTCAATACCAGCAACATTGAATTCCGCGCGGCTATTACGAACGATCACCTGTCGTGACTGACCGACATAAATACCGGCATCGGACGCTCCAATCGCCACCACCCCTTCAATCAAAACATTTTCAGTCTGCACTGGGTAAATACCATACGCGCCGTTTTCTGTCGCCGGACCATTGGTCCATTCAGTACGCACGCGGCGGATGATAATATTCTTGCCCTCATTAATTTTAAGCGCATCACCCTTGGCATCTTCAATTGCCAGATCCTCGATCAAAAAATCATTGGCCGTCACTAACATACCCTCAGCCCCACTGACCTGATGTTTAAAACTGAGAATGGTCTTGTCCATGCCGGCGCCACGGACTGTCACACCGTCCACCTTGAGAGACAAGGATCGCGTCATCTCAAAAAGACCGGCAGGGATGTTGATAATATCTCCAGGCTCAGCATTCATGAATTGCAGCTGCAGGTTTTTTTGCATATCTGTCACGAGCATTGCCGCTGGCGCTTTGTCGTCCTCAGCACAGGCGCTGAGCAGACCTATCAATAACAACAGCAATAATGGGCGCATCACGAAATATCCTTCAAGACGATTCAAGGATCAGAGACTAGAGCATTGCCGGCGTTCAGGAAAGCAGGTAAGCGCAGAAAACCGCTAGTGGCCGCAAAAAAACTTGGCCAACCCGGCCGCTGCACTAACGGGTTGGCCACGGACTGGCGTTGTCTGACTGCGCGCCAACTTTCTTTGGCGTCATAAGCCAGCAATGATGAATATTCTGTCGCCGCTTGAAGTCATGGGGGATGGTTTCGCTACTAATATTCTTTACCTCAAACAATGCCTGAACATCCTCATCAAGCTTAAAATTACGCATATTAGTCGAAAAATACAGGGTTCCATCGGGGCGCAGCAAACGCATCGCCTGGCGAATCAGACGACCGTGATCCTGCTGGACATCAAAGGATTGAGCCATGCGCTTAGAATTTGAAAATGTCGGCGGATCAAGGAATATCAAATCATAACTGGCCTCTTCCCGTTGTTGGGAAAGCCATTGCAGACAATCGGCCTGCACCAACCGATGGGTTTTTTCATCCAGACTATTCAGCTCAAGATTCCGCCGCGCCCAATCTAAATAAGTTTGAGACATATCGACTGTCGTCGTGGTGGCGGCACCACCCAGGGCGGCATGGATTGTCACCGCTCCGGTATAGGCGAACAGATTCAGAAATTTCTTACCACGCGCCTGTTGACCAATGCGCTGGCGAATCGGTCGATGATCAAGAAACAGGCCAGTATCAAGATAATCCTCAAAGTTAACCCAGAACCGACAATCACCTTCGGCGACTTCATGAAAACGACGTTCGGTGGCGATCCGCTCGTACTGGCTTTCACCTCGCTGTCGAGCCCGGGTCTTATAGAATAAGTGATCGTCATCAACACCCAACGCCAATTGTGCGACAGTGACCAGCTCTCGAGTTCGAAGCCCTACTTTCTCAGGATCTATGGTCTGCGGCGCGGCATACTCTTGAATACAGACCCATTGCTCAATAACCTCTGCCGGGTCTGACCCTGCTGCGGCGCCGGCGCGACGATAGACATCAATCGCTGCAGCGTAATCAGGTAAGTCGGCATCGTAGACCCGAAAACAGGAAACCCCATCTCGACGCGCCCACTTGGTCAATTGCTTGAGATTTTTGTCCAGACGGTTACGGAACATGGCCGCGTGTTCTGAGAGCTCATCGGGTTTAATCCGAAACGGCAGCCGAGCATCTCGGTAGAAGTGGCTCTCTTCAATAGTGAAGTGAATCAGCTTGCAGGCAATGGCACCATTGTAGAGCGTATGCAATTTATCCGCGCGCAAACCCAGGTGCTTGCCGAGGGTCTGATCCTCGGTAAATAGCGCCGCTTTCCAACCACGCAGGTGCGTTTTCAGCATGGTTCCCAGCGCGTGGTACAACCGAGGTAATTCGTTAGTTTCAGCTAGGCGACGGCCATAGGGAGGGTTTGTCACAACCAAACCATGGGCTGGAAAACTGTGGCGAAAATGTTCTATGTCCTGAAACGCAAACTCTACCTTGCCGTCAAGACCGGCACGCCTGGCGTTATCCCTAGCCTGCTCCAGCACTCGGCGATCATTATCAAACCCCAGCATGGTGGGCAACTTCGACAAACCCGCTTCACGGCGACTCACCGCTTCCTTGATCAGCCCCTCCCATAACGCCACATCATGTTGTCGCCAGCCAAGAAAACCATAGTAATCACGGGTTAGACCCGGGGCGATATCCGCAGCCAGCATCGCCGCCTCTATGACCAGCGTGCCAGACCCACACATGGGATCCACAAAGGCGCCCTTGTCGGCCAGTATCTCTGGCCAACGAGCCCGCAGCAACAGCGCTGCCGCAAGGTTTTCCTTGAGCGGTGCCTGACCCGCCTCTAATCGGTAATTACGTTGGTGCAAACTGCTACCGGATAAGTCGAGATACAATGCCGCTTGATCTCGATGAATGTAACAGTTGATGCGAATGTCTGGCCGATCCACATCCACATTCGGTCGATCGCCCTGGCTTTCGGCGAAACTGTCGACAATCGCATCCTTAATTTTTAGTGCTGCATAATGACTATGGGTGATTTTTGACGCTGAAACATTGGCGTCAACCGCCAGGGTTTGGTTGACCAATAGATGTGCCGTCCAATCAATGCTGCGGACACCCTCATAGAGCGCCTCCGGCGAATCGGCGGGAAACGTCTTCAGCGGCAACAGTATTCTGTTTGCCAGACGCGACCAGAGACAAGCCCGATAGACGACTTCCATCGAGCCTTCAAACTGCGCACCGGCACGGGTTTCTGAGACATTGGTCGCGCCAAAGCTTTGCAGCTCGGTGACGAGAAGGTCTGGCATGCCTTTCGGCGCAGTAGCAAAATATGTAGGGTTTTTCATCGGTGCTAGTCTACCACACAGGTATCCATCCTTGACGATTCGGCTGGCGCAAATTATGACCATCAAGAACCACTATTCTTGAACCTTTAACATTTTACTCACTGGCTTCAGCGTATATTTATTGAAGGATTCATCTTACCGAACTCTGTTTGGCTCTGCCGTAGGGCTGATCACCGTCATCACGCTGTCACCCGCCGATCTGGCAGGTGAAGGCGAGACTTTAGCCCCCTGCGACAATCATCAGGTGACCTGAGCACGTTGCTCAAACCTGTCTTGCTGATACGTCCCGTTCGACACCAGCGTAGTCAACTGTACTACGGTGTCCCAGACGTCAACAAACTGAGTATATAACGGGCTAAAACCGAACCGCATGATGTTCGGGGCTCGAAAATCTGCAATCACCCCTGCCTCAGCCAGCGCCTGAACCATGGCGTAACCTGCTTGATGTTCGTAACAAACCTGACTGCCTCGATGATCAGCCACTGCGGGGCTCAATAAATCAAGGACCCCTAACTCCGGTTCGGCAGCGACCAAGGCAATGAACAATTGACCCAATTGCTGCGACTTGAGCCTGACTTGTTC
>JABMOJ010000124.1 GCA_013204195.1 SAR86 cluster bacterium | reverse complement strand
CATCGTCGGCACCGGCCATTCGCCGGAACACGCGTGCCTGTATTCGTCCGACCTGGATGTGCTGATTTCCGGCGATCAGGTGCTGCCGAAAATCAGCCCCAACGTCAGTGTCTGGCCTCAGGAGCCCGAAGCCAACCCGTTGAGTTTGTTCCTAAGTAGCCTCGATAAGCTGCGTTCCCTCGGCCCGGACACCCTGGTGCTGCCGAGCCACAACCGACCGTTCCGGGGCCTGGATGCGCGCATTGGCGACCTTCAGCAACACCACCATGAGCGGCTCGAGGAAACCTTGGGATATTGCTCAGACCCTGTGAATGGAGTTCACGTGCAGCGCCAGCTGTTCAAGCGCGAGCTCGACACGCATCAATTGTTCTTCGCCATTGGTGAGACGTTGGCGCACCTGCATTACCTGATGGGGCAGGGAAAAGTCGGGCGGCACCAGGGCGGCGACGGCGTACATCTGTTCCATCGTCATTAACTGGCGGCTTGGGTTATCTCGGCGTGGCGCTTGGCCTCTCCGGCCAGACAATGAATGACGACAATCCGTTTTTGCATTTGCCCGAGGTAGGCGCCCAGGGCCTCGCCCTTGAGGACTATGCCGGTGCGAGTGACGGCGCTGGAATCGCGTTCAAATATTTCCTGCAACTTGGCTAATCGCCTGAGCCAGATCTTGGAATATTTGGCCCAGTCGCCTTCGTGCCTACGGTTGACATAGGAGGCGATGCTTTCGGGGGTTTTGAATTTCCACCATTTGACTTGCGGAATGGTGTCGCACTTGCTGTTCAGCACCCAGCCGTACCCCAATATCTCGGCCAGAGGCTGTACTCGAAACTCATCGTCCATATTTTGCGGGCCAGCGGCTGTTGATAATTGATCCAGCGCCTTGACTGGTTCCGGTTTCATTTGTACCGGCACGGGGATGAACCTTGGCGAAGGTTTACGGATTTGAGCCGTGGGTTTTTCCAAGGTATACGCGCCGGCCTGGGGCATGGCTGTCTGAACGGGAACCGGGGTGCCCAACAGCCAGTACGCTGTTGCTCCGGCGATGGCCAGCAGGGATGTGACGAAAATTCCGCCCTGGCGCCAACCGGGCTTAGAGGTTGTCGGGGGCGCCATTTCAGAAATCGGATAGGGCAGTAGCGCAGAAGAAATTTTCATCTTCTCACCGAGCTTGGCATGTCGGGAGGGTGGCGAAGCTTCGTCCGGTAGGGTGCGCGCGAGAATATTGTGGACCCTAAGGACTAACTCCTTGGGGTCGAACGGCTTGGTTATGTAGTCGTCGGCGCCGATCCCGAGACCCATCAGGCGGTCTTCGCGGCTTTTTCTCGTCGTGGCGATGATGATCGGTGTCTTGGAATTCTGGCGGACTTGGGTGGCCAGGCTGAGGCCGTCGCCATCAGGCAGGTTTAGGTCAAGCAGGATCAGGTCCGGCATGGCGACAGACAAGGATTGGATCATTTCGGCGCCGGTCGAAGCCGTGCATACGCCGAAACCCTCATTTTCCAGGTGGAGGACCAGAAATGCTTGAACCATCTCGTCGTCTTCAACGACCAGGATGGTTTGTTTTTGGGTAGCCATGACAATCTCCTGTAATTCCAGGTACCGTCATAACCCTCGGATGTTGCTTGGGTATGTATGGAGCATAAATGTCGTGTTAACAGCCATTACAAACTGGGAGTGGCTGTCACTAACCTTGGGGCGGCGGGCTTGTCGCCTTGTCTGTCGTGCCGCCGGCTTTTACCCAGGCGTCGATGCCGCCGCCGAGATGGCATGCATTTTCGATACCGGCGCTGAACATGTCTTGCAGGCCAAGGGCAGAGCGTTCGCCGAAGGCGCAATACAGCAAAATTCGCTGGCCGGGGTTTTTTGCCATGGCCGCCAGTAGCCCACCCGGCCGGATGTTGTCGCGTAATGCGTGGTACGGCAGGTGTACGGAACCGGGGATTATTCCGTCACGGGCGCGTTCACTTCCCTCGCGAAGGTCAACGAACAGGGTATCACTAAAGTCCCCTTTGATGGCGTCATCGGCGCTAATGGTGGCGGCCTTAATTTCCGGCGTGGCAGCGGAAAACCCGATCGCCAGATTGGCCGGCACCAT
>JABMOJ010000123.1 GCA_013204195.1 SAR86 cluster bacterium | reverse complement strand
GGGCAGTTCACCTGCCCTGACAACCCGTCAGCCTCGCTCAAGGGGCCTAACAGGTGGGGGCAGGTTGTGGTGTAAACCACCGGTTCGCCTGCAACCAAGCTAATTTGAAAGGTTTGCTGACGAATAGTGACTCGTCGCGGTAAGCTCTGCAGGAAGGCGGCAGGTGGCCCTAGGTTGACGACTTCCGGACCTGGCGGCTGGGGCGACAACTGTTGTTGCCTATCCCGCATCATCAACTCATCTTCGTCCCATAAGGTCTTATACAGATCGAGAAATATCTGCCCCACCTTGTTCGAGTCCTGCGGGGCGACGTCAGGGACGTGGAATTCCACCAGAATTTGAGTGTCATCACCTTTTGCCGTCAGTGTTGTCCAGATCTCTGAGACCTGTTGCTGGCGACGATAGGAGCGGGCAACGTAGCGTTGCCGAGGCAGGTCGATACAAAGCTCAACGTGGGCGCTGTGGCTGGCCGAGGACCAGGTACGCCAGCCCCAATCGCCTTCGATATCAAGGCTGACGAAATTAAAGCTGCCAGCATGTAACCAGGGTAAATGTGCCCAATCCCTGACATTTTCCCAAACGCGCTCGATGTTCGCCTTGATCAGGCGCTCATAGCGGGCGACTCGCACCATCTTGAGCTGGTTCGGATTTTCGATCAGTGCTTGTGATTGCTGTGGTCCCATGAGGACGAGTCTATCGATACTGACGGCGAATGGCTACAGGCCCTAAAGCTATTGAGCTGAATCAAAAAAAGATGCACTGGTGCTCTTGAAAAGACTTAAACTGACCTCAATTCAAGGAACTTGATGGCGAATCGGACTCTAATAAGGTGTTCGTTTTAGATTCTTAGCAAAAAGCTTGTGTTACAAAGCTTGTGTTACAAAGCTTGTGTTAAAAAGCCTGTGTTACAAAGCAGTTATTAAGAGGCGCGGCAATATCAGTGATGGTCAGTCAATAATGATCGTAAAGCAGTACCGCAGGGGTAAGGGATCTACCACTTTAATCGCATCTCATAGAATCGTCCAGGAGGCCTAGATGAGTATGATGAGTTATGAGCAACAGCTGCCGACACTGAGTTCTGGTAGTTTGCAAGGCTATTTGGATTCAGTTCAGCGCATTCCTATCCTGAGCAAAGAAGAAGAGCGGTCGCTGTTCGCCGATTTCCAGCAAAATGATGATCTCCAGGCTGCTCGCACGCTGGTACTCTCGCATCTGCGCTATGTGGCTTATATTGCGCGCTCATATACGGGTTACGGCCTGCCCCTGGAAGACCTTATTCAGCAGGGGAATGTGGGTTTGATGAAATCGGTGAAGAAATTCAGTCTCGATCACGACGTACGCTTGGTATCGTTCGCAGTCCATTGGATCAAGGCTGAGATTCATGAATATATCCTGAAGAACTGGAAAATCGTCAAGGTGGCAACCACCAAGGCCCAGCGCAAGCTGTTCTTTAATCTTCGCAAAGCGAAAAATCGTCTGGGTTGGTTCAATCCTGCCGAAGTGCAGCAGGTCGCAGCAGATCTTGGCGTGAAACCCGAGGAAGTGCTGGAGATGGAGAATCGTCTTGGCAGCTTCGATGAGAGCTTTGAGATGTCAGTCAGCGGCGATGATGATATGCCCACGGGGCCGGTCACCTATCTCAGTCATGGCGAAAGTATGGATCCCGCCTGGTTGGCCGAAGATGATGAGCTAAAAAGCCTCAATACTGCTGGGCTAACCCATGCGCTGCACGCGTTGGATGAGCGTTCGAGAGATATCGTGGAAAGTCGCTGGTTGGCCGACAATAAGGCCGGTCTGAAAGAGCTGGCAGAAAAATACGGTGTTTCAATGGAGCGAATTCGACAGATTGAAGTGCGCGCTTTCGAGAAGATGCAAACGCATCTGATTGCTGCCTGAACCGGGCTGCGTGATCAAGGTTTATTGACCGCTAAGATGTTTTTATCGAACATAAAGGCAGCCCAAGGGCTGCCTTTTTTGTTATCGGTTGTTTCCGGGGGTTACCGAGAGTTTCCCGCAAAGTCCAATTCTAAACGGACTTTCTAAAACGCTTATCGAAACCTAAGGCCTAAAACCCTGAATTGCTGCAGCCTATTCCTGCGCGATAGTCCTATCAGTCAAACTAATGCTTGATTTGCGTGGCCGGATTTTTGATATTGTCTGTTCTGGTACCGGCGTCGACGAGCAAGCCTTAACGGTTGGATCTTAGCGTCGGGCTATAGTCACCAATCAAGAATTAGGGGCAATCACCCGTGTCTGAAGCCGTTGCCGATAAGACGACCCATAAACCGAAGTTAAGCCGATCCACCGCCTGGATCTACGGCTCCGTCAGTCTGCCCCTCGCTATCATAGGCTATCCCCTAAGCGTCTGGATTCCACGCCTGTATTCTACCGAGGTTGGCTTGTCGCTGAGCTTGATTGGCTTGGTTATTTTCTCTGCCGCGATTTTTGATGCGATCACTGATCCATTGATGGGTTTTTTGAGTGATCGTTTCCAGACCCGCTGGGGTCGCCGTCGACCATGGTTGTTAGTGGGGGTGCCCATCTATGCCATTGCGGTCTGGATGCTGCTAAATCCCTCTCCTGGGGCGACGGTGTATTACTTGGGGTTCTATTACCTGCTGTTAAGGGCGTCCACCACGATCTTCGGTTTGCCTTATGCTGCGTGGGGGATGGAGCTGTCAGCCGATTACCATACACGCACCATGATTCAGTCGGCGCGAGAAAAGTATGTGATGATCGGCCTGATGTTGGCTTCCGGCATCGTCTTGCTATCGGAAGAGCTGTGGCACGATAACAGCGCGAGTTTTGTCCTCAGTAATTTCTCCTGGGTGATTGTCACACTATTACCGGTAACCGCAATGCTGGTTATCTGGCGTGTGCCAGAAGTGCAGGACTTCAATGCGCCGAAAGTCTCTTTGGTGAATTCATTGAAGAATATGTACAAGAACAAGCTGTTTTTTCGCTTGCTGGTCATTGAGTTGCTGATAGCCAGTGGCGAAAATTTCCGCAACACGCTGTCACTGTTCTTTATTCAAGACTATATCGGCGCTGCGAGTGTGGGACGTCTGTATGTCATCTATTTTGGCGTTGGCCTTGCCGCGATTCCCATTTGGGATCGTATCGCGACCCGTATGGGTAAGCACCAAGCGCTGGCGGGGGCGATGGTGTTGGTGAGCCTGATATCCATCGCTTGCTTTATGCTCGACTATGGCGATATCACCTTCTTTTATTTCCTGTTTGCTGCCAAGGGTTTTTGTTTCGGTGCCTTCGCCTATATTCCGCGGGCTATGCTCGCTGATGTGGTTGATCTTGACACTATCAGGTCGGGCAGTTCACGCCCGGCAAGCTATTTCGCCATACTTGGATTCATGACTAAATGTGCAGCTTCGGTGGGTGGATTATCGTTGCCGATTCTGGGCCTGGTGGGATACTCGGCGGTGGCGCGGGTGGATAATGGCCCGAGCGAACTGATGTGGCTCGGCATATTGTATGCGATTGTGCCAACCGTACTCTTTATCGTCGCGCTGTATTTGAGCGTGACCTGGCCTTTGAATGCGACGATGCATTCTCGAGTCGAGAAGTTGGTGCGCCGTAAGCAGGCGCGGCTGGCAGATACGAGCAGTGCCAAAAATAATCAATAGCCGTTAAAAGGAGAAGCTGATGACCGACTCGATGATCGCGACAGATCAATCCGTACTGGACCTGCCTGCGTTGGTGAATGACTTAAACCGACTGCTGAGGCTGCGCACCACACCCATCGGCATGAAGATGTTTAAAACGCGGGCTGAGATGGAAGCCGTTCCACGGATTCGACGGCCGAAGGATATTCATACAACGGATCAGATAGTCGGTCAGGCGAGTCGTAATGGTTGGACGGTGGGGATTACCATGGACGACCTGGTGGGTGCGCAGTGTGGTACCGTTATCGGTTTGCATCCGCGAGATGAGCAATGGCTGTCGGGGGATCGTATGCAGGGCGTTTGGTATGCCACGGCTGAAGATGCCGCGGCGCATCAGGCTGAGATGAGCGTCTTGGCTTACGGTCAATATGAGGCGATGGCGGTCAGCCCGCTAGCCGCTGGGCGACTCAATCCACCAGATATTTGTTTGATTTACGCAACACCGGCGCAGATGATTCTGTTTATCAATGGCTTGCAGTGGATCGGCTATAAGAAACTCGATTGGGGCTGTGTGGGTGAGTCGTCATGTGCCGATTCATGGGGTCGAGCGTTGAAAACGGGTGAGCCAAGCCTGTCAATTCCTTGTTTTGCGGAACGCCGGTATGGCGGCGTCATGGAAGATGAATTGCTCATGGCGATCCCGCCATCTTACTTGCCGAAGGTGATCGCCGGTTTGGAGGCGTTGTCTAAAAATGGTCTGCGTTATCCTATACCTCAGTAT
>JABMOJ010000122.1 GCA_013204195.1 SAR86 cluster bacterium | reverse complement strand
GCCGCTCGTAGAGCCGTCATTAGAGATTGTTCAAAGTCCTGCAAGTCTGTCACATGTCGCTCGATGTAGTCCCTCGTGCTCGCAGTATACCTAATTCATCATTGATGGGGTCGGAGTAAAATGCCGGGGTATAACCGCCAGCCAGACTGAGGCAATGAATGTCCTCGATCTTCTATCTCGCTGCCGAGCGCGCTTGATTCAAAGCAGACCGTTGGCGGGATATTGGGCCGTGATTGTACGCTACTTCACCAGCTTCAGCGGCTTTGCCAGCGCCTTCAAGTTGCTGGGCGCATAAATGATGGGCGTCACTGTGGTAAAGCTGGCGAAGTGCTCAGCGACGGAGATCTTGCTTGACGTCAGCAGTTTTGCCACAGAGTGATGCACCTTGGGTTTATAAGTTGACTGTTGATTATTCACCGAGACGTAAATGTCTCTGGGTTGATGTTTGATCCCGTCGCCGTGGTAGTGCATGCGAATGTCATCCGTTTCCAGGGCGTAGTCGGTGTGTTTTTTCAGTTCCAGCTCGTCATAACTGATGGGCGTGTTTTTCATTACGGTGTTGAGCCTGTCGACCATATACGCCAAGGCTATCTTCCCCAATTCCGCATATTGGTAGCCGCCGCCAATATCTGCATGAACGCCGGCAAACCAAACTTCGTCGACGTGGGCCGCCTTGTTGCAGAGCGTCGGGATAAATGGTTCGCGGCTTTCATCAATCGCCACGCAATGTACAGCCTGCTTGACGTTCTTGGCGAGTTCTAGGTTTTTGAACAGATTGAGCTTCTGGAAGGGTAGGCCGGGCAGATTCAATGGAATGCCAAAGGCGCCGACAGTGTCGAACAGGCCCAAAAATGCCACATCAACCTCGACATGGTCTTCATCAAGATGCGCGTACTTCAAGAAGAAATTTTCACCAAAATGTTTTTTGTAAGTGACTTCCAGCTGGCGTTTGATGCCGTGTTTTTCAAGTTTGGAGGCGAGCAACCTGGCGCAGGCGGCGCCACGACTAAAGGCGATAATGACGATTCGATCGCCTCGCTTGTAATGGCGCAGAATCTCACAGTAGGCGTTGTCTCGAATACGTTTTTCTCCCGCGCCGAAGATGCCGCCGTAAAACGTCCCGACAATCCCATGGTCTTCATCGTTGCCGACGCCGCGGAAGTACAGCGCCGTGTGTTCAGGGTGGGTTTTGACGAAAGGGAGATTAGACGTGTCGAGGTTGCCCGCGATTGAGCCGAACAGTCGAAAGATGTTGGTAGTGACGCCATCGCCATCATGGCCATTCTCGTCATTCCAAGTACCGTCGAGAAACACCAGGATGGTTTTGTTGTTACCCGTGTAATGCAGATCGCTGGTGTAGATTGTGGTGTGGCGCATCTTTCCCCTCCTTGGGAATTGTTCCTTGTCTGGCGTGAGTTTGGCATGAATAATGGCGTTTGAAACTCTATTTTTGTGCGGGAGAAACCTATTAAAAAAGCAGAAGCGGTGGGCATGTCATCGGCGCGCCTACAGAGCATTACAACTTGGCTAGAACAGCAGGTGAAATCCAATCGATTGGCTGGCTGCAGTGCATTGGTGGCTCGCCATGGAGAGGTTGTTTACCAGCAAGCTGTCGGCCACGCCGATGTGGAAGCGGCAAAACCCTTTGCCAACGACACCATCGTTCGCGCCTATTCCATGAGCAAACCCATTACAACGGTGGCCGCCATGATGCTGTATGAAGAAGGCTGTTTTCAGTTGGACGACCCGGTTGCGCTGTATTTGCCCGAGTTCCTCGAGACCAGAGTATGGGCGGGAGGCAATGCCAGTCTTGACGAAACCACGGCTCAAGAAACGCCTATGACTGTGCGGCATTTGATGACGCACACTTCCGGCTTAACCTATGGTTTTATGCAGGCCAATGTTGTGGACGCGGCCTATCGCCAAACCGGCGTCGGCCAGCCCAGTGATGTCAAAGATCTAGAAGAATGGGTGCGGCGGGCTGCCGCGTTACCACTGATCTGTCAGCCCGGTGCGCAGTGGAACTACAGCATATCTACCGACGTCTTGGGGCGGCTGGTAGAGGTCTGGTCTGGATTGTCACTGGCGGGCTTCTTTCAATCTCGAATTTTCATTCCGCTACAAATGCTCGACACAGGGTTTCATGTGGAAGCTGAAAACCAGGCGCGATTCGCAGCGCTTTATTCGCCCTTGTCCGGTGCCGACATGAGTCATGTGGCGAAATCTGGGGATGCGCTCGCTGCGGCCAAGACGCCGGGCATCAAGTTGCAGGAAGGCTCAGCGAAAAGTAGCTACTTCGAACCCGCATCTTTGTTTTCCGGTGGCGGTGGCCTGGTATCTTCCATGGCTGACTATGCACGGTTCTGTCAGATGTTGCTCAACAAAGGTGAACTCGACGGTGAGCGGCTGCTTGGCCGAAAAACCGTGGAGTATATGCGCACAAACCAGTTGCCCAACAATGGTGACATGGCGGATATGGGCCAACCGGTCTGGAGTGAAACTAGTTACGACGGTATTGGCTTTGGCTTGGGCTTTGCTGTGGTTCTCGACCCGGTTAAGGCCCACATCATCACGTCCGTTGGTGAGCACCATTGGGGTGGTGCCGCGAGTACGTTTTTTTGGATAGATCCACTGGAAGACTTATATGTGATATTTCTGACCCAGCTGATACCTTCATCCACTTATCCCATTCGGCGTGAGCTTCGAAGCCGGGTCTATCAAGCATTGATAGGGGACTAATAGAGGTTTAGCCGAGGTTTAATTAACGGATTGATCGAGCCAGTGTAAGGCGAGTCGCCAGGCAGCCGCGAGATGGCAACGCCTAGTACTGGCAGGGACGGACAAACCCCTGAGATGGACCGTTGAATTTAAACCTGTGAGGTCTTTTTCTGAGTCAGAATATGAAACAGATAACCACCGAAAGCCCCCGCTGCACCTTGGGCAATCAAGCCCATCAGGGTTCGAGTCGGCGCAACACCGGTGAGGCCTAGGGTGATTTTCATGATGAGATGCAGGGCAATGAGCGCCACGAAACCGGCGGATACATACCCAACTCGGCGCATATTCGGGGTGTAATGAATGATGCCAGCGGCGACCGAGAAAGCGATAATAGAGCTGACTGTCACCAGAGGCAGGTAAATAGCTGTCATGTGAGTCAGATCGTGGATCAGGGTGGCTATTCGATCGCTGAACTCGACGGTCAGCCCCATGTCGGCAACGTTAGCCAGATTCCCTTGGCCGATGAAGAAAACACCTAAGATATAGGTGCCGATAACTGCCACGAGGAAGGCGCCAATGGTTCTTGTCATTTTTCTGTCCTGATTTGGTTGTGACTGCGTATAATGCGGTGAATTCTACGTTAGAGACAGACTAAATGATATCTCGCTACCTTGTCGCCTTGTTAATGACACCGCTATTGGCACTTTCAATGCTGCCTGCACAGGCTGAGTATCAGCTGGAAACTGTGGCTGAGGGGCTCAACTTTCCGTGGTCTGTGGCTTTTCTGCCGGACGGAAATTATCTGGTGGCCACGCGCCCGGGTCAGCTGCTTCGTATCTCTCATGCCGGTGAAGTGAGCGCGCCTCTCAGTGGCACACCCGAACCCTTGGTGGAAAGCCAGGGTGGCTATTTTGACATTATGCTGGATCAAGACTTTGCGGATAATCAAACGATATATCTGTCATTCGCCTGGGGCACCGTTGACGCGAATGCGACTCGCCTAGTGAAGGCCACCTTAGGTGAGCAGGGATTGGAAAATGTTGAAGTCCTTTTTACTGTATCGCCGACCAAGGCCGCAGGCGCTCACTTTGGTGGCAGAATGATCCAGCTTGCCGATGGCACGATTGTGCTCTCGACAGGTGATGGGTTCGACTATCGTGAAGCCGCTCAGGATACCTTCAGTCAACTGGGCAAGATCATACGTCTGAACCAGGACGGTTCTGCACCCGCGGATAACCCGTTTGCTGATGGTAAAGCCGGCAATCCGTATGTATGGTCTTACGGTCACCGTAACACCCAGGGGCTTGTGGTTGATGTGGCCACCAACACGATCTATAACCATGAACATGGCCCCCAAGGTGGCGATGAAATCAATCGGGTAGAAAAAGGCAAGAACTATGGCTGGCCAGCTATTACCTACGGTATTAATTATTCCGGTGCCTATGTTTCACCATTTCAGTCAGCACCAGGCATGGAACAGCCGTTGAAGTACTGGGTGCCCAGTATCGCACCGTCCGGTTTTGCCCTGTATCAGGCTGATGCATTTCCCGCCTGGCGCGGTGATTTTTTTGTCGGGGCATTGGTGAATAAAGAAGTCAGACGAGTGGACATGGAGGATGGCCAGGCCGTGGCAGAAGAACCCTTGTTCGCTGAGCTGGACGCTCGAATTCGAGACGTCAGGGTCGGACCCGATGGCTTTCTGTATCTGCTGACAGATAGCGAGGCTGGCAAATTGATTCGCGTAAAACCCTAGACCTAACTACCTTGCCCCTGCAATAGCGAGACACCCTTTGGTCGTTCGATCAAGCGCCGCGGGCGGGCGTGATCTATTGTAGGGCAACGGCTGTGCTGCCAGCTGGCACGCTGTCGATGGTTCAGCTGCCTTTTATCCCGTCGGCGAAGCCGGCTTACAGGAGAATGAGAAAACCATGACTACATACCAATTGATGGTTAACGGTGAGGCACGTGAATTTGAGGCGAGCCCGGATATGCCGCTGTTGTGGGTGTTACGCGACAAACTGAAATTAAAGGGCACAAAATTTGGTTGTGGTATTGCCCAGTGTGGTGCTTGCACTGTGCATGTTAACGGTCAGCCGGTGCGTTCTTGTGTGCTGCCTGTAGCCGGCGTGTCAGGTCCAGTGACGACCATTGAAGGGCTCAGCCAGGGTGGTGAGTTGCACCCCTTACAGAGCGCCTGGATTGAACATGATGTGCCACAATGCGGCTACTGCCAATCGGGCCAGATTATGAGCGCGGCCGCGCTGCTGGCTGCCAACCGTGAGCCGTCAGATGCTGAAATTGATGGCGCCATGGCCGGCAATTATTGTCGCTGTGGCACTTATGTCAGAATTCGCGCCGCGATTCATACGGCCGCCTCTTACTACAATGCCGCGAGTCCCACCGAGCCAGTGACCAAAGACTCGACAAGCGAAGGAGCTGCCGAATGAATCTGAATCAAATGAATCGCCGTGGTTTTCTCAAGGCTTCAGCCCTTGCTGGTGGTGGGTTAATGCTGGAGCTGAGTCTGCCGACTTCCGTATTGGGCCAGGAGTTCGGTACGCTGGTTGGGTCGAAGGAACTCAATGTTTATGTGCAAATCGCCTCTGACGGCAAGATCACTATTTATTCAGCCAACCCAGAGATGGGGCAGGGCATAAAAACTTCATTACCGATGATTATCGCCGAAGAGATGGGCGCCAAATGGGAAGATGTCGTGGTGCTTCAGGCGCCCATTAATGCCAGTAAATATGGCTTACAGGGAGCGGGTGGCTCAACATCGATTCCTCGTAATTTTGACATGATGCGGCAGATGGGTGCATCAGCCCGAGAGATGCTGATTGGTGCAGCGTCTGAATCGATGGAGGTTGAACGCCAGGATCTCATGGCTCGAGAGAGCACCGTAGTTCACACGTCAGGTCAAAGCCTGACCTTTGGAGAGCTCGCCGCATTGGCCGTGCGCCAGCCTATTCCTGATCCGGCGACGCTGTCCTATAAAGATCCGCGGGCCTATACCATCATCGGTACCTCCATCGGCGGCGTCGATAATCTCGTGATCGTCACCGGTCAATCGGAGTTTGGTATTGATGTAGACCTAGACGGTATGAAGTATGCCGCCTACACGCGCTGCCCTCGAGTGGGAGGCAGGGTGGTCAGTTTCAATGAGGCGGAAATCAAACAGCTACCGGGCATTATTGATGCGTTTATCCTTGAGCCCGATGACAGGTCTGGCTTGGCTTCAAGAGCGTTTCTGGAGGGGTTGGCCGTCCTGCGCGGTGGCGTTGCCATTGTTGGCGAAGATACCTGGGCAGTCTTTGATGCTAAAAGTAAGCTCAAAGTTATTTGGGACGAGACCTCAGCTTCGAGCGATGATTGGTTGCAGATGGTCGCTGAGGCGAAAAAAATTGCCAGTGCAGGCGGAGGTGAGGTGAGTCTGGATGGGCCCAGAGTTGATGCTGAGTTGAGTGACAAGGCCAATCAGATTCACGAAGCCTTCTATCAGTTTCCTTATGTGGCCCATGTTTGTCTGGAGCCCATGAATTGTACCGCAGACTATCGAAAAGGCAGTGATGGACAAGGTGATACCTTAGCGGTATGGATCCCTAGCCAGTTTCCGGCCCAAGTGAAGGAAATCGCGGAGAACCTACTTGGCGTCAAGCAGGACAATGTCAATGTCACGCTGACGCGAATGGGTGGTGCGTTTGGGCGACGGGCCGTGCACGACTTTGCCGCAGAGGCGATGGCGATTTCCTACCGTGCGGGTTTGCCGGTGAAGTTGACCTGGACTCGGACTGACGACATTCACAATGATTTTTTCAGAGTGGGTGGCTTTGAAAACATGAAAGCTGCACTGGACGTTAACGGTAAGCTTAAGGCGTGGGATCAGCACTACATTGGCTTTGCTCATAATGGCAAGCCAGTCATCGGCTCTGGACTGCGGGGCAATGAATTTTCTATGGCCGCGTTGGATAATGCCCGCGTGACGCAAACTATGATGCCGGTGAATACCCCCTGTGGTGCTTGGCGGGCGCCAGGATCGAATACGAATGCATTCGTTGAGCAGAGTTTTATTCATGAGTTAGCGGTGCTAGGCGGTCGCGACCACGTGGAATTCATGCTCGAACTTCTGGGCTCCCGTCGTTGGATCAAAGAGGGTAATGTGAATTCACTGAACACCGGTCGCGCCATCGATGTGATCAAGTTAGTGGCCGCTAAAGCGGGCTGGGGAAGGACTATGCCAGCGGGTACAGGGCTGGGGTTCGCGTTCTATTTTTGTCATGCGGCCCATGTGGCCGAGATTGCTGAAGTCACTGTCGATAAGAACCGAAACTTTCGAGTCAACAAAGTGACTGTAGCCGTTGATGTGGGCCCTATTATCAATATGAGTGGTGCGACAAGCCAAGTTCAGGGCGCTGTGATTGATGGCCTTAGTGCCATGGCGCTGCAGCAGATCACAATGCAAAACGGCGTGATTCAGCAGAACAATTTTGATGATTACCCCGTGATGCGTATCGCGTCAACGCCCGAGATCGATGTGCACTTTATTCAGAGTGATAATCGATCGACTGGCCTGGGTGAGCCTGCATTGCCGCCCTTGGCGCCAGCGATTACCAATGCCATCTATACGGCTACCGGAGTGCGTATTCGGTCCATGCCGCTCAGCGAACAAGGCTTTAAGCTCGCCTGACGGCAGGTTGAATGGTAATGGCGAAGCCTGCGGCTCAGGCTTCGCTGTTGTTGTTGCTGATTTCGCGCTGTAGCAGGGCGATTTCTTCCCGCAGTGCTTCGTATTCGTTGAGTTTGCGTTTCAGAAATCGGGCTGTCAGGTGGGCTTTCTCGTTGACGCCGGCGGGCGTCAGAATATAGGCATAGCCGAGCTTGCGTTCAGCGCGTGCAAAATTACCCATCTTGATCAGGCCTTTCTCGGCGAGGGCTTTCAAGCAAAAGTTGATGCCGCCGAGGCTGACGCCGAGTTCAGCAGCGATCTGGCGCTGACTCGCTGTGGGGTTACCCTCGAGCACGCGCATCACGCGCAATTTGAGCTCGTCTCGTCCTTCAACGGGTGAGTCCGTCGTCATATCCGTCGCCATAACCTTTGCCATATCCTTTGTCATAACCTTTGTCATAACATTTGTCATAACAGGGGCATCGGCATCTTGCCGCAAGTGATAGGTTTGTGAG
>JABMOJ010000121.1 GCA_013204195.1 SAR86 cluster bacterium | reverse complement strand
GGTAAGATGTACGCCACTGGATTCATGGCGCCAGCATCGCCGCACCAGGTCGCCGACGCCATTCTGACTGCCGTCACTCAGCCTACCTACCAATTTCGCTGGCCGGTCGGCGTCGATGCCGATGGTATTTGTGCCGGTCGAGAAAAAATCACCGATGAGGACTGGATCCAGATGGGTGACGACCTGAGCGACACCGAGTACAACGACCGCTTCAAGCAATATTTCAATATCCAACTCTAGCGGCAACGCCAGATTTCATGACAAGGATGGGCGTGTCACCTGGCGCACCCAGCCTTGATCAATTTTCAAATCCAGCACTTAACAGGAAGTTCTATGTCAACCCAAGTCCCTTTTGACGTCGTGATTTACGGTGCCTCCGGTTTTACCGGGCGCCTGGTCGCTGAATATATGTCCCAACAGTATGACCGCTCAGTGAACTGGGCGATGGCCGGCCGCAGCGCCACCAAACTCGCGGCTGTGCGCGATGAAATTGGTGCTGCAAAAGACACACCACTGGTGGTGGCTGATGCTAGCGATCCTGCGTCGTTGCGCGCCATGGTCGCCAATGCCCGATGTATCATCACCACCGTGGGGCCCTATCAACTTTACGGCTCAGACCTCGTCGCCGCGTGCGCCGAATTGGGGACAGACTATGTCGACCTGTCGGGTGAACCCGCCTGGATGCATGAGATGATCGCCAAGCATCACGACGCGGCGGTGACATCCGGCGCTCGCATCGTCCATAGCTGCGGCTTTGATTCGATACCTTTCGATCTTGGCGTCTACTTCCTGGAACAGGCGGCGCTCGAAAAATTTGGCAAACCATTACCGCGCGTTCGTGGCCGGGTACGATCAATGAACGGTGAGTTTTCTGGCGGCACCGCAGCCTCGCTGACGGCAACAATGACAGCACTGGGTGAAAACCCCGCGCTACTGGCGATATTGGCCAACCCGTTTGCCTTGGCTAACGGCTTTACCGGTCCGCGGCAGCCCGCTGACAACAAGGTTTACGAGGATGAGTTATTAGGCCAGTGGGTCGCGCCATTCATCATGGCGGCCATCAATACGAAAAACGTGCATCGCTCCAATGCCTTGCTGGACCAGCGTTATGGTGCCGACTTTCAATACGATGAAATGATGCTCACCGGCAGCGGCGAACAAGGCAAGGCCATCGCCGATATTGTCGCGTCCAGCAATCCTCTGGTGGGCGACGATGTGCCAAAGCCCGGTGAGGGACCCAGCAAAGCCAGCCGCGAGGCAGGCAATTATGATGTCTTGTTTGTTGGCACTAACAATGACGGCGATGAACAGCGCGCCAGCGTCACCGGCGATTTGGATCCGGGCTATGGCTCCACTTCCAAGATGATCGCCGAAAGTGCCTTGTGCCTGATACATGACTGCCCTGACCTCAAGGGTGGTATTTACACCCCCGCACCAGCCATGGGCGAGAAGTTGATTACACGCTTGGTTGCTCATGCGGGCATGACCTTTAATCTGGAGTAACCATTAGGCTATCGTGCCTGGCCGGTATTTTAGGCCAAGCACGATGCACCTAGACTGACGTTGACGTTATTATCACTGGTTTCGAGCCGACAAATTCTGCCCCTTACACGGGGCAGCAGGATTGTGCTGGATGCGCCAAGTGGCGACGACGCCACAACCCATGACATCCAGCAGCATGACAAGTGACCCTTTTAATAACCCAACAGCACCGCAGGATCCATGACGAGCAGCAGACTTGTTTGCGCAGCAACCCGTCGTACATGACATAGCCGCTGGGTAGGAGCACTAGCCAGATACAATATTGCAGCCGTCGCTGAAACATGGTTTATTCAGCGAGCAGTTTTTTGTTAAGCGGTTGTTACCCGCGACAAACACGAATTATAAGGATCTAGGCGTGAGTCAATTCGATATCGACACCCAAGTTATCCAGACCGCCGACAATATTTGGCGGGGCACTCTGAGCAGGGAGTGGAATATCGGCAACAATCCCAATGGCGGTTATCTCGTATCTTGCGTCCTGAGCGCACTGAAGCGCTCGCTGCCGCACCCCGACCCGATGACCATGACCACTCATTATTTGCGTCCAGGCACTGCTGGCGAGCCCTTCGAGGTCCATGTAGATGTCATTCGTACCGGTCGAACACTCAGTACGGCTCGCGCTAGTCTAATCCAGGGCGGCAAATCCAGACTCGAGGTCCTGGCCGGATTTGCTGACCTGCAGATCTCAGCCGGCATCGATACCGTTTTGACAGTCCCTGCTCCTGCTATCCCACCACCAGAAGCCTGTATCCAGCGCCACGGCGAAACTCAGGGTGTTGAACTGCCGATAGCCAATCGACTCGATGTCAGACTACACCCTGATTTTGCCGTGGCGGGCAGTACGAATGTCGCTAAAGTGGCGGGCTGGATACGCTTTCTGGATGGACGCGAACCTGACACGGGTTCGCTACCACTATTTACAGATACCTTTCCACCCTCAACCTTCAGCCTGTTAGGCGTTGTCGGTTGGGTGCCCACTATCGAACTGACCGTACAGGTGCGCTGTCGACCCGCGCCCGGCTGGATTCAGGCTGAATTTTTGACGGAAGATCTACAGCAGGGCCGTATGATCGAGAGCGGTAGGCTCTGGGATAGTGCCGGGCAGCTTGTGGCCCAGAGTCGCCAAGTCGGCCTGGTAATGCAGCAAAG
>JABMOJ010000120.1 GCA_013204195.1 SAR86 cluster bacterium | reverse complement strand
TGGACGATGTTGTAGGTAAACGAATCATAATTATCAATCATCAGAATCATTTAGAATCCCCTACTTCGCCCACGGTCTTACGTACCTCAGCTGAATTATACACTCGCAAATTTTCCGCCTTGGTGTCGATTCCCAAACCCGCCTCGGCTAACGCGACAGCCCGAAAAATCGACCGCGCCTTATTGATCGTTTCCTGCCACTCAGACTCAGCCACTGAATCCGCGACGATCCCAGCGCCCGCCTGAACATAGAGCGTGCGATCTTTGACGACGGCGGTGCGAATGGCTATCGCGGTATCCATATTACCGTTCCAAGACAAATAGCCCACAGCGCCGCCGAAAATTCCGCGTTTTTCCGGCTCACATTCATCAATAATTTCGAGCGCCCTGACTTTAGGCGCACCACTTAAGGTCCCGACCGGCAGTGTCGCGCGCAATAGATCCATCGCGGTATAACTTGCGGCCAGTTGCCCCTGAACATTTGATGCGATGTGCATGACATGGGCATAACGCTCCACTGTCATCATCTCTGTCACCTCAACGCTGCCAGTCTCACACACCCTACCAATATCGTTACGTCCCAGATCGATCAACATCAAATGTTCGGCTAGCTCTTTTGTATCGGCTAACAGCTCCTGCTCCAAGGCCAGATCCTCAACCTCATCAATTCCGCGCCGACGAGTACCAGCCAATGGCCTGACGGTCACTTGACCATTATCTAATCGTGCCAAAATTTCTGGCGATGAACTCACGATATGGAAATCACCCAGATCCATGTAATACATGTAAGGCGAGGGGTTGAGCGCTCGCAGCGCTCGATACAAATTTAACGGGTCGCTCTCAAGGGTGATGGACATCCGCTGTGACAGCACCACCTGCATGACGTCACCCGCTTGAATATAATCTTTGATTTTCTCCACATCTGCCTTAAATCGACTTTGACCATAGCTCGAGACAAAATCTTCTTCGTGAATGGCAGGGCCGACACTGGGCTTGCGAATATCTACCGGAATCAGTGCCTGCATACCCGCGGCCATATCATCGAGTCGAGCCTGCGCTGATACAAACGCATTTTCTACCGCTGGGTCAGCATGGGTTATGAGATGAAGTTTACCTTTAACATTATCAAACACCATGACATCGTTAGACACCATGAGCAGTATATCTGGCGTGCCGATAGAGTCAGGCGGCATACTGTGCTGGACTCTTTTTTCAACATAACGAACCGTGTCGTAGCCGAAATAACCTACCAGGCCACCAGTATAAATCGGTAAATTTTCAATCGGCGGGTAGCGAAAGCGTGCCTGGAATTCTTCCACATAGGCCAGTGGATCTTCACAAGTAAAGCGATCCGTCTCAACGCCCTGCGACTCCAGCACCACTTCATGACCGAAAACCTTCAACACCTGACTGCTGGGCAAGCCGACCATGGAATATCTCGCCCATTTTTCTGCGCCCTGAGCCGCAGACTCAAGCAGGTAACTGTAGCTTCCGCGTGCGACCTTGATGTAGCTGGACAACGGGGTGTCGAGGTCAGCCAGCACCTCACGAGTGACGGGAATATGATTGAAACCTTGTGCGGCAAATTTGGCAAAATCATCCGATGTCATGATTTTTCTCCAGAGTAACAATTAGCAAACTTCGATAAGCGATATTCTCTTCGACAACCGGCTGTTAACTGCAAGCCAACAAGCTGCCATTCCAACGGTGATGATTCACCATCGCCAAGACGAAGGAGTGCGGGGATATAGCATTATAGGGTCTGGATTAATCATGAGCTGTATACAACCCACACAAAAGGGCTGAATCCGAACAAAGAAGCGGAAGCTTAAATGACGACAGGACCTGAATCAAGATCGCGCTGTCCCGTTAATTTCGCGCTTCATAGCCGCAATGGTTGCCGCATAATCCGCCGCGCCAAAGATCGCCGAACCCGCTACAAACGTGTCGGCACCGGCGTCTTTGATTTTGCCGATATTATCGATTTTGACGCCACCGTCGATCTCCAAACGAATATCACGGCCGCTGGCATCAATCATTTTTCGGGCCTGGGCTAGCTTCGCGTAAGTCGAGGGTATAAAACTTTGCCCACCGAAACCGGGGTTTATCGACATAATCAGCACCATGTCGATCTTATCCATGACGTAATCGAGATACTGCAACGACGTTGTTGGATTAAAGACCAAGCCACATTGGCAGCCACCGGCACGGATAAGCTCTAAAGATCTGTCGATATGCTCACTGGCTTCGGGATGGAACGTAATGTAACTGGCGCCCGCCTCGATAAAATCACCGATTAGCCGGTCCACAGGCTTCACCATCAGGTGAACGTCGATCGGCGCAGTCACCCCATAACGACGTAATGCCTTACAGACCATGGGACCGATGGTGAGATTCGGCACATAGTGGTTGTCCATAACATCAAAATGAACGATGTCAGCACCGGCTGCGAGTACCGCATCTACTTCCTGACCCAAGCGGGCGAAATCTGCCGACAAAATTGAAGGGGCGATCAAAGGTTCCAAAACATGCAATCCCATTAAAAAATATCCCACCATTCTACCGTGTTATGCGGCGGAAAGTCAGATTCTTGAATCTCTAGGGCGCAACCTAACTGGCATTCAATATCGCCAGCCGCGCCGGCGTACCCACGTCGGTCCAATGACCGCCGTAATATTGGCCGCCCAGCAGGTCAGCCTCTATCGCCGCCGCAAACACTTCGCGGAGCCTGACAGGGCCTTCCCGCAGGCCACGGAATAGACTCGGCGAATAGACGCCGACACCCGAGTAAGTCAAACGCTGGAGACCAGTGCCGAGCTGACCGGCGGCAGTCAGACTGAAATCACCCGAGGGATGATGGAGCGGATTATCCACCATCACGAGTATCGCCGCCCGCCCATTGAGGCGTTTCGGCAGCAACGAGAAATCAAAATCGGTATAGATATCGCCATTTACAACGGCAAAGGGTTCGTCATCAGTACCTAGCTGTGCAAGCGCATGATGAATTCCACCGGCGGTTTCCAGCAAGACAGGCTCAACCGAATAAGTAATATGCAACCCAAAGGCGCTACCATCACCTAAGTAGTGCTGAATTTTGTCTCCCTGGTAGTGCACATTGATCACGATTTCAGCAAATCCAGCCCGCGCCAGACCCTCGAGATGCCATTCAATCAAGGCTTTGTCATGCACTTTAAGTAAGGGCTTGGGGGTATGGGCCGTCAATGGCAACATACGCCGGCCCTCCCCGGCAGCTAGAATCATCGCCTTCACTTACCGCCCTCAATGGCATCCAAGCGAGGTAATACCTGCTCAGAAAGCCAAGCCCCGATCTCTGTAAACTCAGGGTAGAGGCCGCAAACTTCAACAATGTAGGCCAAGACCAACGGAATATCATTGAGGTAGCGGGTCTTGCCGTCCCGCAGATTCAGCCGCGAAAAAATGCCCGCACACTTCAGATGCCGCTGCATGCCCATGAGGTCAAACCAGCGCAGGAATTCAGCCGCCTCCACCGGACTTTCAGGGACACTCTGCATCCATTGCCGATGGGCTTGGTTCACCCAGCCCACCACCTGCGACCGGGGAAATTGGTGATAACAATCTTTTAGCAAGGACACCAAATCATAGGTCAAGGGTCCCCTGACCGCATCCTGAAAGTCGATAATGCCTGGTTGCTCACCGGCAATAACCATCAGATTACGGCAATGATAATCACGATGGACAAAGACTTGAGGCTGGGACAGAGCGGCTGTCACTAGTGCGTCGAACAGCTGCTGAATCAAGGCTTGCTCGCGCGGCTCGACCACCAGAGCCAACTGCTGAGCCAAAAACCAATCGGTAAACAACGCCATCTCAGTTCGCAGCTTGGCGTCATCATAAACCGGCAATTGCTCCAACACGCGAATCTGCTGCATCTGCCGAATACCTTCGAAAGCTGCCTGATAGCGGGTTTCAATCTGGAATGCCTGGTTGTCAGCAAGCATGTCTAGGTACAGCGTGTCGCCGAAATCGGCGAGCATCATAAACCCCTGAGCTAGGTCCGCCCGATAAATTCGCGGCACCGCAAGCCCGGCGCCCGCCAGCATGGCCTGGACCTGCACAAACGGTCGACTGTCTTCCTTGTCCGGCGGCGCGTCGACAAAAATATAAGTGTCGGTAGCATGAGTCTCACTGGTCGCTCGGAAGTAACGACGAAAACTGGCATCATCTGAGGCCACCATCAATCGATAATTCTGGAAATCAGGGATGCCAGCTAGCTGCAACGACGCCAGCGCCCAGGCGGCCAACGCAGCCTGCCGCTCACTCGCCAGCGCTTGAGGAGTTGAACTCGCCTGGCTCATAGCATCACCTGGCGCAACGGATAGCACATCAACTTTGACAATTTAACTGAACTCTCACATTGAATGTTTTATTATCCCCCATCCACTTTACCCAAGGCCACTCCTTATCACTGCATCATTCATTTCCGCGGCGCGCACAACAGACCGATCGGCCCCGTGGTTAACCCTGTTGGCGCTGGCCGCAGCGCTGATTTCAATGGGCAGCCTGGCCGCAGAGCCACCATTATCCGCGGCTCAACTCGACTGGGTAGCCGCCGAACAGCTCCCCACCGAAGCTGCTGCCCGGCTCGCGCCATTTTGCACTGGCGCCTATCTGGAGCCATCTGTCAGTGGCGACCCGCAAGACACTGAAATCAACGCCACGGCAGAGTCTGCAGTGCATCTGTTCGAGCAGTCCAGCACCTTACAGGGCGCGGTGGAAATAACGCGAGGCGATACGCTGATTACTGCGCCTTTCGTTCGCATCGATGAAGCATCCAAGCTAGCCACTATCGAAGGACCACTCATCATCCGTCGACCGGGTTTTCTGATGACCGGCGCACACGCGACCTCTAACCTGCTTGATAACACGGGACAGGTCGAAGACGCGACATTTTTACTACATCGCGCTAATCTGCGGGGCTCTGCAGATCGGCTGCGGCAGGATTCAGACCAGGTTGTCACTATTGCCGACGGCACACTGACCCGTTGCGACCCTGGCAGCAACACCTGGTCTCTGCGCGGCCAGCAATTTGTGCTCGACACCCAAGCGGGCTTTGGTGTCGCCAAAGACGTGACACTTGCCATCAAAGAGGTACCGGTGATGTACCTGCCCTGGCTCAGGTTTCCCATCAACGATGCGCGTCAATCAGGTTTTTTGCTGCCTAATATTGGCTCCGGGGGCATCAACGGCACTGACATCAACATACCCTACTACTTTAACCTGGCGCCGAATCGCGACGCGACCTATCAGCTTCGCAGCCTGACTCGTCGCGGTCTGGTTCATGATGGCCAATTTCGCTATCTGACACCAGGAACTCGAAACGAGATCAATGCCGGCTACATCAACCGCGACAAAATCTTTGACCAGCGCAGCTTGCAGGCAGAGGCCACAGATACCGAGTTTGAGGCCAGAAGCCGCTGGTACATTGACTTGCGGCACCAGGGTGGACAGGCGAGTCGCTGGCAGACCGCTGTCAATTACAGCGCCGTCTCCGACGTGGACTACCTGACTGATATCGGCGCCGATGTCGGCGCCGCATCTAGCCAGCCATTCATGACGCCCATCGATCTGAACCAAGCGAATAGACGCTCGCCGGGCCTTGACCAACTCGCCCAGACCCTTTATCGCGGTAAGGACTGGCTGGCGAGCGTGACCGTCAGAGACTTTCAAAATCTCGATATCTTTGACCCGGAACAATACGCCATATTACCCATGCTAGCCCGCGAGCATACGGCCCGATCCGGTCGCTGGCAACTGGCTTCCCGCCTCGAATACGCCCACTTTGATAAATCCGACGGCCCTCTGGGGATAGACCCGAACGACCCGAAGGGCTTACTCCGCATCACTGGTGAGCGAACCACTGCAGCACTGGACCTGTCCCACCCCTATCGACAACGATGGGGCTTTGTGACACCCGGGCTGAAGCTGACCCACCGCCAATATCAACTCGACAACACCCAGACAGATGTTGATCAACGTCCGCGATTGACCACTCGAACTTTTTATTTGGATGCCGGGCTGATATTCACTCGCCCCATCAAAATTGGCAACACCGCACTCGAGCAAACGCTAGAACCTAGATTGTTTTACCTTTATACCGGCGAGCAAGACCAGCAAGCCTTACCGCTGTTTGATGTCAGCACCCTCACACCCGGGTACGCTCAGCTATTTCGCACCAATAGGTTCACCGGTGGTG
>JABMOJ010000119.1 GCA_013204195.1 SAR86 cluster bacterium | reverse complement strand
GGTTTGTTGAGCCCACCGGCACAACCTTGACGGTCAGTGCGATTCAGGGCAACGTCGACCAGCACACTAAATGGACTCGGGCGATGATGGCGCCGATTCTGCGTACCTACACGGGCTTGAGCGAAACTGAGTGGGGGCGAGACCTGATCGTCTGGCCAGAGGCGGCGGTGACGGTGTTCCGGTCGTCCGCTGACAGTTTCCTGGCGCCGTTGGATGCTCGAGGGCGCGCCACTGGCACCGCCTTGATTTTGGGTATCCCTGATCGCGACCCGCAGGGCTATTTTCTGAACTCGGCGATCGCTCTGGGGCGCGGCGAGGGTTCATATATCAAACGGCGATTGGTGCCGTTTGGCGAATATGTGCCACTCGAGTCGCAACTGCGCGGCCTGATCCAGCTGTTTGATCTCCCGATGTCGCACAATATCTCTGGCCCGCAAAATCAGGCCGCCATGCAAGTGGGTGATGTTAGTATCTCCCTGTCGATTTGTTATGAGGTGATCTATCCAGATCTGGTACGGAAGACGACACCTGACCCCGATGTGTTCATTACGATCAGCAACGATAGCTGGTTTGGTGCTTCCATCGGTCCCTGGCAACATCTGCAGATGGCACGTATGCGGGCGCTAGAGAATGGCCGGTACCTGATTCGGGCGACCAATAATGGTGTCACGGCGGTCATCGACGAGCGCGGCCAGCTGGTGGCGCAGCTACCACAGTTTGTGCCGGGGGTATTACGCGCCGATGTCGGTCTGATGTTCGGCAGCACGCCATTTGCGCGTTATGGTCATGCCGGAATTCTGGTGCTTCTGCTGGCTTCCTTGATTGCTGTCCGCTTCGCGTTGCCTCGGCGGTTAACGACAGCAGTGGGCGGTTCATGATACCGAATGTATCCGAGTCGAGGATCGGGTAGAATCTGCGTTTTTCGAGTCGGTAGTGACGAGCACATCATGAGTAAGCCAGACGATAGCAATATAGACGAATCACAGGGTTACCATCCTCGGGCAGTTGAGCGAGAGGTTCAGCAACGCTGGGCGAAGCAAGGCACCTTTGTCGCCTCGGAAGACAGCGACAAGTCGAAATTCTATTGCTTGTCCATGTTCCCCTATCCCAGTGGTCAGCTCCATATGGGGCATGTGCGTAACTATACCCTCGGTGATGTGATCGGTCGGTTCCAGCGCCTGCAGGGTAAAAATGTCCTGCAGCCCATGGGCTGGGATGCCTTCGGTTTGCCCGCGGAGAATGCCGCGATCAAGCATAAGGTTCCACCAATGAAATGGACCCGCGAAAACATCGCCTATATGAAACAGCAGCTGCAGGCGCTGGGTTTTGCCTATGATTGGAGTCGTGAGCTGGCAACCTGTGAGCCCGAATACTATCGCTGGGAACAATGGTTCTTTCTGCAGATGTTCCGCCGCGGGCTAGTTTATAAGAAAGCGGCGATGGTTAACTGGGACCCAGTGGATCAGACCGTTTTGGCGAATGAGCAGGTTATCGATGGTCGAGGCTGGCGCTCAAATGCGCTGGTTGAGCGGCGCGAACTGGCCCAGTGGTTTTTGAAAATCACCGACTATGCGCAAGAGCTACTGGATTGTTTGGACACGTTGGACGGCTGGCCAGAGAAGATCAAGACCATGCAGCGTAACTGGATCGGCCGTTCAGAGGGCGTAGAGCTGACGTTTCCATTACCGACAGGGCAGGTTTTTGAATCTGCGGGCTTAACCGTATATACCACGCGGCCTGATACCTTGATGGGCACAACTTACTTGGCCGTCGCGGCCCAGCACCCCTTGGCGCAGGCAGCAGCGGTGAACAACCCCGAGCTACAGCAGTTTTTGGATGAGTGCAGTCACGGCAAAGTCGCTGAAGCGGACATGGCGAAGATGGAAAAACGCGGCATGGATACTGGCGTGGTGGCCAGTCATCCCTTGAGCGGTGAACCGATTCCGGTCTGGGTGGCCAATTTTGTTCTCATGGAGTATGGCTCCGGTGCTGTCATGGCGGTGCCGGCACACGATCAACGTGACTGGGAGTTTGCGGTTAAATATGATCTACACATTAAACAGGTC
>JABMOJ010000118.1 GCA_013204195.1 SAR86 cluster bacterium | reverse complement strand
TCCTGTTTGCCATCGAGCATGAACTGGATTTTATCGCGCTGTCCTTTGTGCGTGAGGCTGCCGATGTGCGCGAATTACGGGCACTGATGGGCGACAAGGCTGGCAAAATGAAGATCATCGCGAAAATCGAAGATCAGTCGGGGGTGAATAACCTCGAAGAGATCATCGCCGAGGCAGACGGCATTATGGTGGCGCGAGGCGATCTTGGAGTGGAAATCAACGTTGCCGAACTGCCCAATGTTCAACGCCGTATCGCGCGTTTATGCGCAGAGCAAGGCAAGCGTGTCATCGTCGCCACCCACCTGCTGGAATCCATGATTGAAAATCCGATTCCAACCCGTGCTGAGGTGACCGATGTGGCCAACGCGATCTACGAAGAAGTAGACGCGGTGATGCTTTCTGGTGAAACCACCGTGGGTAAATACCCGGTGCGTTGCGTCGAACAGCTGGTTGCGATTGCCAGTGCCACAGAAAAAACTCAGGGCCTCGAATTTACTCGCAACCTTATTTGTCGTGACGATAAGCAACATCTGGCACTGACTGCCGTTAATCTCGCCGAGTCTCTGGGCGCCATGGGCATCATTGTCATCACTCGCAGGGGCTATATGGCTGACTATGTCACCAACTGCCACCCACAGAATACACGCATCTACGCGTTTACCAAGGACAGTCAAACCCGTCGACGCTTGATGCTCAATCGTAATTTATCGCCATTCAGAACAGCGTTTTCCAGCGACCCTGAGAAAACCCTGCAGACCACCTTTAACGTGCTGAAGAAACGCGCAGGCTTAACCGCCGGCGATAAAGTGGTAGTGATCTCAGATGTCTTAGCGGGCTCTGGCATCGACGCCATTCAGATCCGCACCCTGCCCTAACCAGCGAACCGTCTTCAGCGTCTTAAGTCTGCCAATCGCCGACCTACATCGTTGTTAGCGACTCGATTAACGAAAACGCGCAGTTATATGGGCGCGTTTTCCAGGTCTTGGCGAATGGTTTTGCCCGCCATAAGGTAGTGAAACGTCGACCAACCATAGACCAAAACTACAATCACCAGAGCATAGCGTAAGCCCTGATCGCCATAGTAGACACTCAACACATCACTCAAGATGCCCGTCAGCAGCGGTCCCAAACCCATACCGATCAGGTTCAAGACAAAGAATAGGATCGCCGAAGCTAGGGCCCGCATTCGCAGCGATACAATACCGTGGGTCATAGCGATAGTTGGCCCTAGATACATGGCGCCCAACAGTACAGGAATCGTGTAAACCCACAGGGCCGTGCTGTAATCGTTCAACAAATACACAGTGAGTGAGAACGGTACAGCGGCAATCGTCGCCGCACCGGGAATCCAAACATACCAACGTTTGTCCTTGACCCCATACTTGTCACACAAGTAACCGCCAAGAAAGGTACCTGTGGCGCCGGCGGTGCCCGAAATCAGACCGAGCCAGGTGGCGAGTTCACCGGTTGAGGTCAACTCATAATTACGAATAAAAAATGAGGCTATCCATTGGCCCACGCCATAACCTACAAAAGCATGCAGTCCCGCGGCCAGAGATAAATGGCGGAAGGATTTACGTGACCAAAGCAACGCAAACACCGCCTTGATGGGGGGCGCAACACTCTCGATGGTAACATGCTCAGACTGGCCGCGACTGGGTTCCCGCAGCGTGAACCTAACTACCAGCGCCCAGAGAATCCCGGGAATACCGATCACAAAAAATACCGTACGCCAGCCAAAGAAATCGTTAACCCAACCACCAATAATAAAGCCGAACAGCACGCCGAAATTGATACCCGTGGAATAAATCGACAAGGCAGTAGCCCGTTGTTGCGGCGGGAAAATATCGGAAATCATGGAGTGTGCCGGTGGACTGCCACCCGCCTCGCCCACGGCAACCCCTATTCGGGCCAGCAACAGATGGGTAAAGTTTTGCGCCGCACCAGACAGCGCGGTCATTAAGCTCCAAGTGGCGATGGCGACAGCGACGATATTCCGCCGCGTGCCCTTATCCGCCATCCGCGCAATGGGTATGCCCAGGACCACGTAAAATATCGCGAAAGAGATTCCTGACAGCATGCCTAACTGCCAGTCCATCAGCCCCAGATCTTCCTTGATGCTTTCCTGCAGAATGACGAGGATCTGGCGATCGATAAAGCTGAAAATATAGACCGTGGTTAGCACACCGAGGGTATACCATTTTGCACCCGGCGAAAATTGCTTAACGGTCTGCTGGCCCTGAGTCTCGCCCTCAGCTGGCTCGGTGGCGCTGATCTTTGAATCACTCACCTGGCATTCCCCTTTATTGGCGCCATGCTGACTACACAGCACCTAGTTGGTTGCGACTGACCAGCCGTCTGCCCTCGACATTATGCAGGCTGATCGCAAATGTCAATTTCGACCGGTTTTCTGCCAGAGTAGGCCGCCAACGATTATCGCCAAACCGATATAGGTGGTGCTGTAGATAGGCTCACCCAAAATGTAGTGAATCAACACCAACGACAAAAATGGTGACAGAAAAATCAGGTTACTGACCCGACTCGTGTTCTCCGCTAACTTGAGCGCCTGGGACCAGCACAGAAAAGCGAGCCCCATCTCGAAGATACCAATATACAGGGCTGCGCCAAGCCCCGGCCCAACACTGACCACCGGGGTCGAGAGCAGCATGCAGCCCAACAGCGCCACCGGCAACGCGCAGAGAAAATTCAGGCTGAGTGCCAGCAACGGCTCGCGGCTATCGCGGATATTCAAAATCCAATACCCCGCCCAGATGACTGTCGATGCCAGCGCCAACATGACGCCTGAAATATTAACGATGGACGTCAGTTGCCACTGGCCTTGGGTTGCTATCAGTACCACGCCAGCGTAGCAAACTGCTGCGGCAACCAGGTCGCGGGCGGTCATACGCTGTTTGAGGA
>JABMOJ010000117.1 GCA_013204195.1 SAR86 cluster bacterium | reverse complement strand
TTTTACCTGATAATCTCCTTCTTCCGTCCCTGGGCGAAACTTCATTTCTTTCACTTGGGTGCGGCGTTGTTTCTTCTTTGCCGCAGCCTTGTCTTTTTTGGCTTCAAAGATGTGTTTGCCGTAATCCATAATCTTACAGACTATAGGATCGGCATCGGAGGCAATCTCGACCAGGTCCAGCTTTGCTGCCACCGCCGCATCTAACGCTTCCGCTATAGACACAACACCCACTTGTTCACCGTCGGCCCCGATGAGACGTACAGACTTAGCGTCTATTTCGTCGTTAATTCGGGACTTTTTCGAATCGCTTTTCTTAATTCCGTTTCTCCTCTACCTGTCGAGGCGGCGAGTATACCCACTTTCAGGCAACTCTTCCCATTTTTTCGACATCAATTTGCAATAGTCGTGAAAAATCTTCTACCGACATCGAACCCAGGTCATCTCCATTGCGAGCGCGGACCGCGATTTCGCCATTTTTGACTTCCCGATCACCGACGACGATCAAGTAAGGCACGCGCTGAATCGAGTGCTCGCGCATTTTAAAGCCGATCTGCTCATTTCTCAAGCCTGATTCGACTCGAAAGCCTGTTTATTCAAGGTGTTAAGCTCGGCGCCACAATATATCGACGGACTACCCGGCATATTCAGCACGACCACATGAACTGGCTCAGGCGTGCTGACTGGACACAGGGACAATCTCACCGGTCATATAACTGGAATAGTCGGATGCCAGGAACATCATGACATTCGCGACCTCCCACACTTCCGCCGCACGACCAAAAGCTTCCTTGGCGGCCAAGGCTTCTAATAATTCGATGGGCGTGGTTTTTATCAGGAACTCGTGGAACGCGATGCTCGGCGAGACTGCGTTAATGCGCACGCCATAGTCGGCGGCCTCGAGTGCCGAGCAACGGGTCAAGGCCATCACACCGGCTTTGGCGGCAGCATAATGGCATTGCTCTTGCTGCGCCCGCCAGCCAAGTACGGAGGCGTTGTTAACGATCACGCCGGCACCACGAGGCTGCATTTTACGCAACATAGCCCGCGTCATGCGCATGGTGCCCGTCAGGGTCACATCCAGCACTCGCGCCCATTCGTCATCTGCCATATCAACCAGTAACCGAGTACCACCCAGACCGGCGTTATTAATCAGGACATCGACGCCATCTAGGGTCTGTTCGGCGCCATCCACCAAGGCCTGAACCTCTTGCTCGACGGTAACGTTCGCCAGCTGGCCATAAATTTCATTCAGGCCCGTCACTTCACGGAGCAGCGTGACGGCTTTCTCTAGTCGGCCAGCATGAATATCGCTGATCATGACGCCTCGTGCGCCCTCTTCCGCCGCCCGTTTTGCGGCGGCAAAACCGATGCCGGCACCGGCCGCTGCGGTAATCAGCACACTCTTGCCCTGCAATAAGTTGTGACCTGCCACGTAGGCTGGGGGTTGTTTCAACGCCATACTGCTCTCCTTAATCAAGCGTCGCGCGAGTCAATCGCCGCGCGCGGTGCTAGCCACGAGGTTCACGGGGCATGCCCAGTGCTCTCTCGGCAATGATGTTTCTCTGAATTTGATTGGTACCACCATAAATGGTGTCTGCCCGACTAAACAGATACATGGCCTGCAGGCGACTCAAACCATAGGGCGCCTGCTCGACGATTTCGCTTTCGGCGCCAAGGACGTCCATGGCCAGCTTGCCAAGATTGCGATGCCAGGTGGCCCAGTAGAGCTTATAAATCATGGCTTCTTTCTGCAGGCTTCCGTCACTGCTGCCAGACAACATACGCAAACTGTTGGCCCGCATGATTCGCAAGCCAATTTCTGCATCAGCGATACGTTGGCGCAACATCGGATCTCGGGCGGCGCCATTGCGCTTGGCATGGCGGATAATGTCAGCCAGCTCGTTCTTGAACAGCATCTGCTGGCCCAGGGTCGAGGCGCCACGCTCAAAGCCCAGCAAGCCCATTGCAACCTGCCAACCGCCATCGACCGCACCAACGCGATCCGCATCAGCACAAACCGCTTCGTCAAAAAACACCTCATTGAATTCACAGGTGCCCGTCAGCTGCTCTATCGGGCGCACGACAACACCGGCTTGCTGCAGATTGACCAGAAAAAAACCAAGTCCCTTATGACCGACCGATGTCGGGTCTGTGCGCGCCAGAACGAAACAATATTGCGACTCATGGGCCAGCGAGGTCCAGACCTTCTGACCCGACAGCGTCCATTCGTTCCGCTCGGCATGGAAAGTCGCCCGGGTTTTAACATTTGCCAGATCAGAGCCGGCGTTAGGCTCTGAATAACCCTGACACCAAAACACCAGGCCCTGGAGGATACCGGGCAGGAAGCGGCGTTTCTGTGCCTCGCTGCCAAAAGCAATTAATGTGGGTCCGACCAAGGTTTCACCGATATGGCCCATGCGTCCTGGGCCGCCGGCTCGCGCATATTCCTCGTGAAAGATCACCTGCTGCTCTAGGGAAGCACCCTGCCCACCCTCATTTTTTGGCCAGCCAATGCCGGTCCAACCACCGGCATGTAAACGCGCTTCCCAGGCTTTACGCTCAGACACCAACGAGTGCTCATCACCTGGGCCACCACGACCACGAAGTTCAGCAAACTCACCGCCGAGGTTTTCCGCAAGCCAACTGGCTATTTTCTGCCGAAACGCTTCGGCTTCGTCACTAAAGGTTAATTTCATCGCCAGCCCCCTCATCAAGCAAACGCTGCGCCAGACGCTCACGATGATAGGCGCTGTCACCGAGAAAGGTCTCGCTCGACTTGGCCCGCTTGAAGTAAAGCTGCACGTCATATTCGGCGGTAAACCCGACGCCGCCGTGAAGCTGGATGGCCGTACCTGTATTAAAAAAGCAGGCGTCACTGCCGCAAGCCTTGGCCGCACTGGCGGCACTGGCGAGGTCAGCACCCAACTCACCGTCAACCAAGGCTTCGGCAGCAATACAGGCGGCATAGTAGAGCGCGGAACGCGCCGACTCTGCCTTTACCATCATATCGGCACATTTATGTTTCACTGCCTGGTAGGAGCCGATCACTCGCCCGAACTGCACTCGCTGCAACACATAGCTGACGGTCATATCAAGACTTTGCTGAGCACACCCCACTTGATCTGCGACGATCGCAACGGTAGCCAGATCGATGATCTTCTCTAACAACGGCCAAGCCGCGCCTGGCTCACACATGATGGCGTCGCTGTCGAGCTGCACATTATCAAACACCAGCTCTGCTTGCCGGCGGGTCTGATCCATGGTCGGCAGCCAAGATCTCGTCAAGCCGGCGGTTTCCTGCGGCAGTACAAATAGGCTAACGCCTGACATCCCGTGAGAACCTTTACTGCGGGCAGCCACCACCAGTATTTCGGCACTGGCACCATCGGGCACATATCGACACTTGCCATTAAGTACCACCCCGCCATTATGGGGCGCGACGATTAACTCGATACTATCGGCACCCCAACCGCCGTTGCTACCCGTATAGGCTAGTGTCGCGGTACTCCCTGCAACGATCTTCGGCAGATAAGTCGTCTTCTGCGACTCGGTGCCGGCGACCAGCAAGGCATTCGCACCAAGACAAACCGTTGCATAGAAAGGCGAACAAAACAGAAAGCGGCCCATCTGCTCTAATAAGGCTATGAGTTCAACGTAGCCCAGGCCCATGCCACCATAGCTCTCGGGAATATGCAGGGCCTGCCAAACCATTTCATCACAAATGCGTTGCCAGGCTTGCTGGTCATGACCCTCGGCTCGCACCATCGCGGCACGCACTGCTGCCGGACTGGAAACCTCAGCCAAAAAACTCGCGGCAGTGTCGCGAATCATGCACTGTTCCTGGTTGAAGCTTAATTCCATGTGTTATTCACGCGCTACCGCCCGCCCCTATCCGTAAACTTTCTGCGCAGCGATCTCTCGCGACAACAGTTCGGTGACGGCATCAGAAATCTCATCTGCCTGCCACCGCGCGCCCTTATCCACGGGCTCGGTAGAGCGCCAGCCATCGGCAATCGAGATCCGACCGCCTTCGACCTCAAACACGCGGCCAGTGATATGGCTCGACTCTGCAGAACCCAACCAAACCACCAAGGGCGCGACATTCGCGGGGTCAAAACGATCGAAGCCACCATCCTCTGGCGCTTTCATTTGGTCACCGAATATTTTTTCGGTCATGGCCGTACGGGCTGAAGGCGCCAGGGCATTGGCGGTAATACCATAGCGACCCAACTCTGCCGCCTGGTTCAGGGTCAACGCGGCAATACCAGCTTTGGCAGCTGCATAATTACTCTGGCCAACGGAACCATTGAGGCCCGCCCCCGACGAGGTATTGATGATTCTTGCAGACACCGCCGCGCCGTTCTTGACCTGTTCGCGCCAGTACTGAACCGCATGGCTACTGAAGCAGAAATGCCCCTTGAGGTGCACGTTAATCACCTGGTCCCACTCGCTTTCGGTCATAGACACAAACATTCGGTCACGTAACACGCCAGCGTTGTTGACCACTACATGTAGGTCACCAAAATGGCTGATGACCGCGGCCACGGCTCGGCCGGCATCGGCGTAATCGGTAATGTCAGCAGTATTCAGCAGCGCCGCGCCACCAGCACCGACGATTTCGTCAACGGTATTTTGCGCTGCCTCGTGGTTAATATCGTTCACCACCACATTGGCACCGGCCAGGCCAAACGCCAGGGCATAACCACGCCCGAGCCCGCCACCGGCACCCGTAATAATGACCGTTCGACCCTGCATCAAGGTATTCGGGTTATTACCCGCCACCTTTATAACCGCTCCAGTATGGTGACGTTAGCTTGCCCGCCACCTTCACACATGGTTTGCATGCCATAACGGCCGCCGGTGCGCTCCAACTCGTAGAGCAGCGTGGTCATTAACTTGGTACCCGTTGCGCCCAGGGGATGTCCCAGAGCGATCGCGCCGCCATTAACGTTGGTCTTGGCATGGTCATAGCCGGTTTCTGCAAGCCACGCCATGGGCACAGGGGCGAAGGCCTCGTTAATCTCCACGAGGTCCATATCCGACAGTTTCATGCCCGCCTTTTTCATCGCATAGGCGGTGGCGGAGATGGGCGCGGTGAGCATCCAAATCGGATCCTCAGCTCTGACACTCATGTGCACGATGCGCGCACGGGGCGTGAGACCGTAGCGCTTCAAGGCCTCCTCGGAGACCACTAATACCGCTGACGATGCATCGCAGGTTTGACTCGACAGTGCCGCTGTAATCGTACCCCCTGGCTGCAGAGGCTCGAGACTAGCCATGAGCGCCAAGGTTGACTCGCGCGGGGTCTCATCCATATCGACACCATTCATGGGAATAATTTCTCGGTCAAAATAGCCATTTTTGATGGCACTGAAGGCGCGGCGATGAGACTCAAGGGCATAGGCTTCCATGGCTTCACGAGATAACTTCCATTTATCCGCAATCATCTGCGCCGAATTAAACTGTGACACCGGCACATTGCCATAGCGTGCCACCCAGCCCTTGCTACCGGAAAACGGATCACTGAAACCCATGGGTACTGCGGCCAGCATTGCTGAGGAAATCGGAATTTGGGTCATAGTTTGCACACCGCCGGCGACCACCACATCCATGGTACCGGACATCACCGCCTGCGCCGCAAAATGCACGGCTTGCTGGGATGAGCCACACTGACGATCAACGGTGGTACCCGGCACTTGATCAGACAAGCCCGCCGCCAACCAACTGGTA
>JABMOJ010000116.1 GCA_013204195.1 SAR86 cluster bacterium | reverse complement strand
CACATAGGCTTCATACATCTGTCGACGTAATGGCTGATTTTCACAGTAGGTCAGGACGGGCATATAGCTGGGGAATTCCAGGGTGAATAGATAGCCCTGCTCACCCCGTTGTTCAGCGGTCTGTCTGGCAAGCGCTAGGGCGCTGGCGGGCAAGCCAGCTAATTCGGATTCGGCACTGATCAGTTTCGACCAGGCCATGGTCGCATCGAGTACATTATCGTTAAATTGACCCGACAAAGCTGCGAGTCGTTTACCAATCTCAGCAAACCGTTGTTGTTGTTCTCGCGGCAAATCGATACCCGACAAGCGGAAATCTCGCAGGGCGTTATCCAGCGCCTTGCGTTCGGCCTTGCCCAATTGCGCATATTCGGCGCTCGCGGCAATTGCCTGATAGGCTTTAAATAGCCTTGGGTTCTGGCCCAGTGCCGTCGCATATTCAGACAGCTTCGGCCGACAGCCATTCCAGGCCTCGCGCAATTCCGGAGTATTTACCACGGCGTTCATATGCCCGACGGCCGAATAGGCTTGCCGGAGCTCATCATCCATCTGCTCGATCACGCTCACTAGGCCTGCCCAAGTCGTTTGGCCGGCGTCCAGCAGCGCATCAATCGCTTGCAGGTTGGCGGCCAGCCGCGCCTCGATGGCCGGCAAGACGTGCTCCGGCTTAATCAAATCAAACGGTGGCAGTTCATGGGTTTCCAACAACGGATTCTTCATCGTCTATTCTCGTTTTAGGTGGCGCGGAGCATCGCTATCACTGGCTCAGTCTTCACTTTTAAGCCAAACCAGATCTCGAACGCCAGGGCCGCCTGCTCAACAAGCATACCCAGGCCATCGCTAGTCGCTAGCGCCGAATTCGCCTGGCACCACTGGTTAAAGTCGGTGGTCTGATCGCTGTAAACCATATCGTAGACACAGCTGTTACGGCCAATCACTCGTGCTGGGATCGCAGGTAACCGACCCGTTAAGCCCGCCGAGGTACCATTGATCACCAGGTCATAGGCCGACTCTAACTCATCACCGCTCGCGAAGTGCTCGAGGCCGTCAAACTGATCGACCAGTACCGCAGACTTCGCCGGGGTTCGGTTCCATAGATGAAGGCATTCGGGCTCGGCTGCCAATAAATGCCCCAGCACGCCTCGTACTGCGCCACCCGCGCCTAATACCAAAACGCGCTTGCCACGCAGTCGCCAGCCCAGATTGACGGTAATATCTGTGACCAAGCCGGGGCCATCCGTGTTGTCACCCACCAGCTTACCATCAGCCTGCACCCTGATCGTGTTCACGGCCTCGGCGATGCGGGCACTGTCCGACACCGTATCGGCTAGCTGATAGGCGTCGAATTTAAACGGCACGGTGATGTTAAAACCCTTCGCGCCCGCAGCGATGAACTCTCGAGCGCGGGCCTCAAACCCATCCAGTGGCGGCTGGATTTTATCGTAACGGATATCGATACCCACCTGGCTCGCAAAGGCTTGGTGAATTCGAGGGGATTGGCTATGACCCACGGGGTGTCCTAGCACCGCTAATCGATGCATCAAGCCCCCCCCTGTTGGCTCGCGGCGCGAATCACAGTGCCGCTCAGTAGGTCGCGAATCTCACTGGCGCCATCCTGGCCGCCGAGCTCGCCGGGCACAATATAATCAATCGCATCATGAAAATATCGCTGCAACATCAAGATCGACAATGCCGGTTTTTTGCCTCCGGGGTTCGCGGAAGTCGAGACGATAGGTTGACCCAGACAATCGCAGATCCCTTGCACCACAGGATGCGCGGAAACCCGTATTGCCACCTTATCACTATCGCCGGCAATCCAATCAGGGACTCGCTGGCTGCGGGGTACCAGGTAAGTCACTGGGCCAGGCCAGGTCTGCTGAAGCAAAGCACGCTGAGCCGTGGTAATTTGACCAATATAGCCTTCTACTTGCTCAAAGCTGGCACCCACCAAGATCAAGCCTTGGCGCCAGCTGCGTTGCTTCATCAATAGAATTCGATCGACGGCGGGACGATTTTCCGGCAAACAGCCCAGACCCCAGACGCCTTCAGTGGGGTAAGCGATCACATCACCCTGCTGTAACCGGGTCGCGACCATCTCGAAACGCCAGGTCTGGGGGTGAGCCATTGGAGTCAATGAGCTCCTAAACGTCGAGGTTATGGTTCTTCTGACGGATCGCCTCGGCATTCGCCGCACGCTCTGCTACCAGTCGACCATGTAAGGCTTCATCCGCCAGCGCCAGCATTTGGGCCGCCAAGTAACCCGCGTTTTTGGCACCAGCCTTACCTATTGCAACCGTGGCAACGGGCACACCGCCAGGCATCTGCACGGTCGAGAGCAGCGCGTCAAAACCCTGCAACGGACCTGAATCAATGGGCACACCAATCACGGGCTTGAGCGTATGGGCTGCCACTGCACCGGCGAGATGAGCCGCCATACCCGCACCAGCGATAAATACGGCACAACCGCGCTGCTCCGCATCACGGATAAAGTCCTTGGTGTCTTCCGGAGTGCGATGGGCAGAAGTCACGCGCACTTCGTAGCTGACACCCAAGCTCTTCAAGACCTCACAACTGGCTTTCATGACGGATAAATCGGAATCCGAGCCCATTAGAATTGCAACGAATGGCGACGACATACTGGATACTCTGCTGACTTAAGGGGAGCGGAAATTTAACCTAGTCTCTGTCGGCTTTCAAGAACTGCAGATGGTTTACGCTAAAGATTATCACCAGGAATTCACCCTACGATACCCGCCCAGGCCCGATTCAATCAGACCGAGAATTTCCAGTTCCACTAACGTCCTGATGACTTCGTTAATAGGCACGCCGATCAGTTCGGCCAATCGGTCCTGGGCCTGAGGCTCCAGATCCAGAACATTGAGCAGTTGGGTCTGCAATGGCGTCAGCGCATCGTTGCGCTTGGAGCGCGTCTGTTCAGCACTGATCATCGATTCAATAGCCAGTTCTTCCAAAACATCCTGCTCGTCAGCCGTCAGCTTTGCGCCGTCGCGCAACAGTTGGTGGCAGCCTTCACTAAGCTTGCTAAGGACCGAACCCGGTACCGCAAAAACCTCTCTGCCCTGCTCCATCGCCAGGCGCGCGGAGATCAGTGAGCCGCTCTTGAGTCGGGCTTCAACAACCAGGGTGCCTAGGCTTAGCCCCGTAACCACTCGATTGCGTTGCGGAAAATGACTGGGTGCGGCGGTAGTGCCCGGCGGGAATTCAGAAACAATCAACCCTTGTTGCTGGATCTCAGCATAAAGGCTGGCGTGCTGTGGCGGATAGACCTGGTCGGGACCAGTACCTAAGACGGCGATCGTGGCGCCGCCGCGGGCCAAACAGGCAGCATGGGCAATGCCATCGATACCCAGAGCCATGCCACTGGTAATCGCCAAACCCCGATCGACCAATTGGCCGACGAGGTGCTTAACCACAGACCGACCATACTGGGTAGGATGGCGACTACCAACAACCGCAAGCTGGGAGGCACGAAAAATCCTGAGGTCGCCGACGCAGAATAAACCGATGGGAGGATCATCAATTTGCCGCAGCAGCGGCGGGTAATCCACCGACGTCCAATCCACGAAGAACCGGCCCGCGGCCGCGAGCCAGGCGAGATCCATTTCCACCTGTTGCTGTAACGCGGGCGCTCGCAAGCGTTCTTGCAGACGCAATGCTGCTGGGTATTTCAAGCCGCACTTTGAACCGTGCTCTGAGGCCACGAAATGGTCACAGGCAGATTCGGCATCACCCAACAGCGCCAGCAAACGATGGCACAACCGCGGCTGCACCGCAGTTGCACGAATGAGTAGTAGATGAGAGTAAATCAGCGCTTCAGTCGCTAACACGCCAAGTGTCCATATCGGTTCGCCCCGTCAATGTTGAGGCCTTACCTTAACAACAGGAATCCGCGCCCGTCGACCGGCGACTACCTAGGGGTTTTGCAGTAAATCACCGACACTCACCGGCTCTTTTGACTCTAGCACGAGACCATAGGACATTTTATCGAAGACCCTAAAGACCATCAAAAGGCCGACTCGCTCCGCTGGCATGCGAACTTGGTCGCCCTGCATCTTGTCACGGACCATGGCACCCTGTTTAAAGATCGCGAGGACATTGCCGACCGCCAGACCCGATCGCAGGCCGCGATTTACCGTGACCACGTGGTTTTTACCCACCTGGGTGGCATTCCCGACAATCGTCATGATCGAGCCACTAACCGCTTCTGTTGGCGCGGCTGGGTAAAACATTGACTCAACCCGGCGCTCTTCGGTGGGCAACAGCCGATCGCCCAGTCTAACATCGGCCTTGACCGCGCCTAGGCTCATGGTCACGATATCATCATCACGCCGTAGCACCCTCGCGACGCCCAGTTCTTGGGCCTCGTAGCCAAGAATTTCTTTAGTTTCGGGGTCTTGATAAATTTGGCCGGACCGAAACACACCGTACACTGTCGTATCCTGGGCCCATTCTCCGCGCGCGTAAAATTCATCGCCAGGTCCAAAAATCAGTCGATCTGATTTATTCGCCAGAATGTACGGTGCCTGCTCCAGAGTCTGTGCTTCGACGATTCGTCCAGCATTCAGCAAACCCGCAATAGCGTCTAAGGGGATTGCGGGTATCGAGCTCGTCAGCGGCTCGGATCTGATCCTGGGACTGGCTTTAACGTCTCGATTGGGTACCGGCGTCAGCCGCACGGTACGGGACTCATCGCCCCGAGAGAGCCGCAACTCGGGCTCGCCGTCCACATATCGCAGCATGATCTCATCACCAGGATAAATCAGGTGTGGATTCTCAATCTCGGGGTTCACCTGCCAGATCTCCGGCCAACGCCAGGCCTCTGCCAGAAACATGGACGAAATGTCCCACAGAGTGTCACCGGGTTTAACGAGGTAGCGATCGGGATGACCGGGCTTTAGAATATCGTTGGCCGCAAGGCTGACTTGACTTAGTAGCAGGTTGACAACAACAGCGATAAGAATTTTTCGCATAGGGCGAATCCCATCCTCAAAACGCGTACAATATCAGGTAATTCTAGACGACACATCTGTGTTCAGATGAACTGAATTACCAACCTGAACATGATCTTAGCCAAATTATTTGCACAATTATCACAGGGTTAGAACTGAACGCCATGGCGCTATTAAATATCTTGGAATTCCCGGATCCCCGGTTAAGAACCGTCGCTGAGCCCGTCAAGGACGTCAACGGCAAAATCGCGACGCTGGCCGACAACATGCTCGAAACGATGTACGCGGCGCCCGGCATCGGTTTGGCTGCAAGCCAAGTAAACATGCACCTGCGGCTGCTGGTGGTGGATATTTCCGAAGATAATTCGTCACCGCTGGTGCTGATCAATCCAGAGATCATTGCACGGGAAGGCGAGATTGAAACGAGCGAAGGTTGCTTGTCTATCCCCGGTTATTTCGAGCCCGTATACCGGTCAGAAAAAATAGAAGTCACGGCCATTGACCGCGAGGGCAACCCATTTACCCTGACAGCAGACGACCTTCTGTCGGTTTGTATTCAGCATGAAATGGATCATCTCGAGGGTAAATTGTTCGTCGACTATATCTCTGATACCAAACGCCAGATGATTCGCAAAAAATTACTCAAACAGCGCAAGCACCGTGAATAGGCCTGGACATTGAACCTACTGTTTGCCGGGACGCCGGATTTTGCGGCTGATCATCTCAACGCGCTGATTGCCAGCGAACACCGTATTGTTGGCGTGATCACCCAGCCCGACAAACCAGGCAAGCGGGGCAAGCAAAATGTACCCTGCGCCGTTAAACGCCTGGCCGAACAACATCAGTTGCCGGTTCTGCAGCCGCTCCGCTTGCGCCGCGGCGACATTGAACACCTGAATGTCGATCTGATGGTTGTTGTCGCGTATGGGCAAATTCTCAAACCTGAAGTCCTCGACTATCCCCGATTGGGCTGCATCAATGTGCACGGCTCACTTCTGCCCCGTTGGCGGGGCGCGGCGCCCATCCAGCGGGCTATCCTGGCGGGCGATACTGAGTCTGGCGTCTGCATCATCCAAATGGACGCGGGGCTAGATACGGGCGACGTCTTATTGTGCGCAAAAACAGACATCGCCTCGACTGAAACCAGCCAAAGTCTAGCCGCGAAACTCAGCGAGCTCGGCACTCGCGCGTTGCTAACAACTATCGAACAAATAGCCGCTGGCACGAATCAACCACAACCACAGCCTAATGGGGCGACCTATGCCCACAAAATTGAGAAGCACGAAGCACAAATCGATTGGTCTGGAAAAGCCAGCGACATCGATCGAATGGTCCGTGGCTTTAACCCTGAGCCGATCGCGTTCACGGAACTCAATGGCCTCAGAATGAAGGTCTGGGCTGTCGAATGCACCAGCCCGGAGACTCTGGCATTGGCGAGCAGCACCCAGCAGGCACAACCTGGCGAGATTCTCGCCATCTCAAAACGCGGCGTGCTCGTCGCTTGCGGCACCGATGCATTATGGTTGACCGCTGTTCAGTTACCGCTTGGCAAGGGCAGCATCCTCACCGGTGCCGATATACTCAATGCGCGCAAAGCACTATTTGCGCCTGGCACGAAGCTTTCCTGATGCAAGAATACCAATCCGCCGTTAGAGTCCTCAGCGCTGTCATCAATGATGGCAAGTCCATGGATAGCCAGTTCAATAGTGGTGATTCGCCACTGAGTAAACAAATCAGCTATGGCGTGATTCGAGACTACTATCATCTCAACGCCCTCCTCGGCCAACTGTTGAAGAAGCCGTTGACCGGCAAGAACATTAACGTGCATCTGCTCCTGTTAGCCGGCCTATATAGCGTCAACAACCTCAATCGACCTGCGCACGCCAGCGTCAATGCCACCGTGAATGCCACTAAAGGCTTGAAGCTCCCTTGGGCTAAAGGCCTGGTGAACGGCGTGCTGCGCAACTATTTGCGCAATCAGGCTGACATTGAAACCAGCATCGCGGGTGACGTACAGGCCCAATCTAACCATCCAGAGTGGCTTCTCAAGCGGATCAAGACAGCCTGGCCAGATCAGCAGGAGGCCATCATTGCCGCCAATAACGCACGGCCGCCGATGACCCTGAGAGTCAATCAACAGCGACTCACCACCCCGGCCTATCTGGAACTTCTGACGGTCAGCAACATCAGCGCGCGTCTCGCGACCCACGCCCCCTCAGCCATCTATCTCGATGCGCCCATCAGCGTGAACCTGCTACCGGAATTCGAGCATGGCTATGCCAGCGTTCAGGACGAAGCGTCGCAACTGGCAGCCGAACTGCTAGCCCCTGCCGCGGGTATGCGAGTGCTCGACGCTTGTGCCGCGCCAGGCGGAAAAACCAGCCATATTTTAGAGTCGTTTCCCGACATCGCGCTAACGGCCCTGGATCTTGAGGAGCACCGATTGGTCAGTGTTGCCGAGAACTTGGAACGCCTGGGTCTCAAAGCAGACTGTATCGCCAGTGATTTGCGGGATTTTGTCCCTGCGGCGCTTTTTCATCGAATCCTGTTGGATGCACCCTGTTCCGCAACCGGGATCATCAGGCGCCACCCAGATATTAAGTTGCTGCGCAGAAATTCAGATATTGATAAGCTGGCGACTACGCAGCTTGAGCTACTCAACGCCGCTTGGGCAATGCTAGCCCCTGGCGGCATTTTGGTCTATTCAACTTGCTCGATATTGCCCACTGAAAATGAAGATGTCATGCGACAATTTTGTAATGCGACTACTGACGCAGTCTTGATGCCTATTGACGCCGAATGGGGCCAAGACCAGGCGTATGGAAGGCAACTACTGCCCGATTTGCTCGGGCACGATGGGTTTTACTATTCGAGAATCGCCAAGGCCATACAGCCATGAAAATCATCATTCTCGGTGCCGGCGAAGTTGGTGGCAACCTTGCCCAAAATCTCACAAAAGAAGCCAGTGATATTACCGTCGTTGACCATGATGCTGATCGCTTGAGAGCGTTGCAGGATCGCTTTGATATTCGAACAGTTCGTGGCATGGGGTCTCATCCAGACGTACTGCGCCAAGCCGGCGCCGAAGATGCCGACATGCTCATTGCCGTAACTAATAGCGATGAAGTGAATATGGTGGCTTGTCAGGTCGCCTATTCTGTCTTTCATACACCGACAAAAATCGCGCGTATTCGCTCAACCACGTATCTTGAATATGGCATTTTTCGTAATGAAGCCATGCCAGTCGACTTTCTGGTCAATCCAGAACAAATTGTGACTCATGATATTTGCCGTCTGATCGACAACCCTGGCGCGCTTCAGGTGATGGATTTCGCTGACGGCCAGGTCCAGCTTGTGGGTATCAAAGCCCATTATGGTGGCCCCTTGATAGATCAGGAGTTGCGTTACCTACGTCAGCACATGCCCACCGTTGATACTCGCGTCGCGGCGATCTTTCGCAAGAATCGGCCGATTATTCCTCAGGGCAACACCGTGATCGAGGCTGACGACGAAGTGTTTTTTATTGCCGCCGCCGGTGATATCCAAGCGGTCATGAGTGAAATGCGCCGAACCGAACGACCCAACCGCCGCCTGATTATTGCCGGTGGCGGGCATATCGGCCTTGGGCTGGCTCGAGCGCTCGAGCATCGTTACGGTGTCCGGGTCATAGAGCGCAGTCGCCAACGTTGCTACGAGTTGTCAGAGTCTCTGGACAGGGCCATCGTTCTGGCTGGGGATGCCTCCGACAGAGAGCTTCTGCTGGAAGAAAACATAGAAGAAACCGATGTGTTTTGCGCTGTGACTAACGATGACGAGGCCAACATCATGTCCGCGATGTTGGCGAAAAGCCTAGGCGCCCGCAAGGTGATCGCGTTGATCAATAACCCCGCTTACGTTGACTTGATCGAGGGAAGCACTATCGATATCGCGATTTCTCCACAACAAGCGACCCTTGGTAGTATTCTCACTCACATCCGTCGTGGTGACGTGGTCAAGGTTCACTCTCTGCGTCGAGGTGCCGCCGAGGCGATTGAAGCTATCGCCCACGGCGATCGCAGAAGCTCAAAGGTCGTGGGTAGAAAAATCGAGGAAATCGATTTGCCACCGGGCGCCAATATCGGCGCCATCGTCAGAGGTCGCGACGTCATCATCGCCCATGATGATGTCGTCGTTGAGCCTGATGATCATGTCATCCTGTTTCTGGTCGACAAGAGCCGGATCCGCGAGGTCGAAAAGCTGTTTCAGGCACCCTTCACTTTTTTCTGACGGTAACCCATGCATATTCAGATTGCCTTCAGAATACTCGGTAGCCTCCTGATGATCTTCAGCTTGACCATGCTGCCGCCAATTCTGGTTTCATGGTTATTTGCCGACGGCGTCAGCATTATCTTTATCGATACCTTCGTCTTGACGTTTTCCGCGGGTGCGGTCTTGTTCGGCCTGTTTCGAAAACACCAACAGGAAATGCGGACCAAGGACGGCTTTCTTATCACATTTTTATTTTATATGGCGCTGGGATGCTTTGGCGCGATTCCCATGGTCCAAGAAAGTGGTATCAACCTAAGCTGGGCAGACGCACTGTTCGAATCCTTTTCCGGGCTCACCACCACTGGCGCAACCGTCATTACCGGTATCGATGATTTACCCGCCTCGATTCTGTTTTATCGCCAACAACTACAGTGGCTCGGCGGTATGGGTATCATCGTTCTCGCTGTAGCCATACTCCCGATGCTCGGCATTGGTGGAATGCAGCTCTATCGGGCTGAAACACCCGGACCTTTAAAGGACAGCAAGCTCACCCCGAGAATCAAACAAACGGCGGTCGCTCTGTGGTCTATTTATATTGGTCTCACCGTAGCCTGTGCCGCCGCTTACTGGATCGCGGGCATGTCCTTGTTCGATGCGATCTGTCACAGTTTTTCTACTATCGCTATCGGCGGTTTTTCAACCCACGATGCGAGCATCGGGTACTTCGACTCTGTGGCGATCGAGATGGTCGCGATCTTTTTTATGGCCCTTGCGGGTATCAATTTCGGGCTGCATTTTTTTGGCTGGAAGGAACGTACCGTATTGCACTACCTTCGCGACGATGAGGTCCTCTTCTACCTGTTGTTGCTGATCATTGGCACGGTTATCGTGACTGCTGGTCTCGTGTCATTCGGTACCTACGAGGTGCCTACCGCATTTCGGTTTGCCGCTTTTGAAGTAGTCTCCATTTTCACAACCACCGGCTTCGCGACTGCGGATTTCAGTACCTGGCCAAACATGCTGCCGTATCTAGTATTTTTGGGCGCATTTACCGGCGCGTGTGCCGGATCTACCGGCGGCGGCATGAAAGTCATGCGGGTCATGCTGATCTGCAAGCAGGGCATTCGTGAGATTCATCGCTTGATTCATCCCAATGCGATCTTCCCCATCAAACTCAATCGCCGACCGGTCTCTGCGGGGGTTATTGAATCTGTTTGGGGGTTCTTCTCCATCTACGTGGTGGTTTTCTTGTTTATGCTACTGGCCATGATGGCCTGCGGCCTGGATTTCAGTAGCGCGTTTTCCGCGGTTGGTGCGACCATTAATAATCTTGGGCCAGGCCTTGGCAGCGTCGCATATCATTATGGTGATATCAGCGATACGGCGAAGCTCATCCTGTGCTTTTCCATGATGCTCGGTCGCCTCGAAATTTTTACGTTGCTGGTGCTGTTTACTCCCATGTTCTGGCGCAAATAGCGTCTAGGCGACCTGAATAATTCACGGTATCCCATGACTCAGTAGAGTGGCACGCTGCCTTCGGGGTAGCGGCGGAAGCGCTTGTACTCCCACTGGTATTGGTCGGGATCGATCCGCACACATTGTTCAATGCTCTTATTGACGCCCAGCATGGATTGCAGGGGATCATCCGCGTACACCTGGGCATCAGGAAGCCCGAATCGAATCGTAAAACCTTGCCCGGCAGGTTCACGAATAACTACGCAAGTGACAACCCTGGCTCCGGTTTTTCGGATCAAACGGCTCAGCAGTCGGTCAGTGAACGCTGGCCGACCAAAAAACGGCACGAACTCACCGCTGCTCGGCACCTGATCTGGCAATATGGTGACGACGCGACCTTCTTGTAAGCGCCGATACAATTGCGCGACACCAGCACGGTTAGTCGGCACCATTTCATTCCCAAAGTTCTTTCGTACGGCGGCCATGACCGGCCGCAGATAGGCCTTCTCCGGGGGCTGATACAAGGCCGTCATAGGCTGCCGACGCGCGAAAAAAACATTGAGCAGCTCCCAATTACCAAAGTGGGGCAACAGGACAACAACGCCTTTCCTCAGCGCTAAGGCCTCATCTAGAAGGGATTCGCCTTCGACTTTATTGATCCACCGGTCGATTCTACGCCGCGACCCGAGCCAAATAGCCGGCGTCTCCATGATCGTCTGCCCCATGTGTTGCAGGCTGGATTTAACAAGATGGTCCGGCTTCACTTCAGCGGAAAACATACCGCAGGCTCGAAGATTTATCGCTGTCACCTTCGCTGCACGGGTCTTAAACCAGACCAGGCTGTGACCCAGGCGCCGACCGAGCCACTGGCTCAGTCCCAGGGGTAGACTAGCTAAACCAAACAACAGCAGCCGCACCAGCATGACAGCGATTGGATTGGGCGGTGGACCTTCAGGGATCTCAATGCTCATGGACAGGCAACTGCGCATTCGCGATGGCGGTGGCAGGACACTAGATGGTCATTCACCATGCCGGTCGCCTGCATCAGCGCATAGCAGATCGTGGTGCCGACAAATTTAAAACCATCAGCCTTTAAACGCTTACTCAACGCATCTGACACGACGGTATGAGCCGGTACATCAGCGATCGAGACGAAATGATTTTGGATCGGTCGGCCATCCACGCAATCCCAAAGATAATCCTTAAACTGACGGCCAGACTCTAAAATGGCCAGATAGCTGCGGGCATTCGTGACGCAACTATCAATTTTCAGGCGATTTCGCACGATGCCGGCATTGCTGAGCAACTCGGCTTTCTTTTGGTCACCGTAACGAGCAATCAGTTCTGGATCAAATCCGTCTAAAGCCAGACGATAGTTCTCTTGTTTACGCAGAATGGTGATCCAGCTAAGTCCAGCCTGAGCGCCTTCCAGCAACAAAAATTCGAACAGAACTCGGTCGTCAAACTCTGGATAACCCCAGACCTTGTCATGATAATGTCGATAGAGTGCGTCACCTTGACACCAATCACACCGAACCAAATCATCTGTTGCCATCGATAGCCCCTCCGGGTTTTGCAGATCCAATGCTGACATCAAGCCTCCGGTGACACCACCCCACCATCAACTGCCATTCTACCGTACTTTATCGTCACGAACATTCGCCCACGCCAATGGCCATGACGCCCACTCGTTCGGTATACTGGGGCCCATTTTGACGTTAGGGCAGATACATGAGCGTAGCTACTTTCCAGGACATGATTTTGACGCTGCAGCGCTATTGGGCAGATCAAGGCTGTGTATTGATGCAGCCCTACGATATGGAGGTCGGTGCGGGGACCTTTCATCCAGCCACTTTTTTACGAGCGATAGGTCCAGAGAACTGGAAAGCGGCCTATGTTCAGCCTTGTCGACGTCCCACAGATGGTCGATACGGCGAAAATCCCAATCGTTATCAATATTATTACCAATTTCAGGTCATGCTCAAACCATCGCCGGAGAATATCCAAGCCTTGTATCTAGACTCGCTGCGTCACTTGGGCATCGATCCCTTGGTGCACGACATTCGGTTCGTTGAAGACAACTGGGAGTCGCCGACGCTAGGCGCCTGGGGTCTCGGCTGGGAAGTCTGGATGGATGGTATGGAGATTACTCAATTCACCTATTTTCAACAAGTGGGTGGACTCGAGTGCTATCCCGTCACCGGCGAAATTACCTATGGGCTAGAGCGCCTCGCACTTTACCTGCAAGGCGTAGAAGATTTTCAACAACTGATCTGGAGCAAATCTGAGACAGCGACGGTCACCTATGCTGATGTCTTCCACCAATATGAAGTTGAAATGTCTGCCTATAATTTTGATTACGCGGACGTCAAGGCGTTATTTGCTCAGTTTGATTTCTGCGAAGCAGAAACGACTCGGTTATTGGCCGCGTCTTTGCCATTGGCCGCCTACGAATTTGTAATGAAAGCATCCCATGCATTCAACCTCCTTGATGCTCGGCAGGCTGTTTCAGTAACGGAGCGACAGCGATTTATCTTACGCGTCAGAGCCCTGTCTCGAGGGGTCGCCCAAGCCTATTTCGATTCAAGGAAAGCCCTCGATTTCCCGCTGGCTGACGACGCGACCAAGCAAACATTTCTCCAGGAGGTTAGCAGTGGTAGTTAACGATCTCTTATTCGAACTACAGACAGAGGAACTTCCACCAAAGTCTCTGAGCCTGTTAATCAAGTCTCTTGTTACTAATATCAAGGCAGAGCTGACTAAATCGCAGCTGGCTTACACATCAGTCACAGGTTACGCGACCCCAAGGCGCCTCGCCTTTATCGTTAGAGACTTGACGGAACAACAGCCTAACCAATCTATTGAGCGGCGCGGTCCGGCACTACAGGCAGCCTATGATAGCGATGGAAAACCCTCTAAAGCCTTGACCGGTTTTTTACGCTCTTGCGGTTTAGACAATGCTGATCTATTGGAGAATCAAGAGACACCAAAAGGCACTTGGCTGGTTTACCAACAACACAAATCTGGCGGCAATGTCCGCGAACTGATTAGCCAAATCATCTTGAAGAGTCTCAGCACCCTGCCTATCGATAGAAAAATGCATTGGGGTGCAAGTCGAGTTGAGTTTGTCAGACCAGTGCACTCGTTGATTCTGCTCTATGGTGAAGAAGTATTGCCCACTCAAATACTCAATTGTGAATCGGGAAGAACCACTGTTGGCCACCGCTTCATGAGCAACGGCTTGATCAACATTAAGTCATCTAACGATTATGTTAAGGTTCTCAAAGACAACTATGTCATAGTTGATTTTGAGGAAAGAAAAACCGTCATTAGCCAACAGCTTGCCAAGGTTGAGGCGATTGAAAATGCCCGTGTTATTATCGATCCTGAATTGCTGGATGAAGTTACGTCTCTAGTCGAGTGGCCTGTCGCGCTCAGCGGCAAGTTCGACGCGGCCTTTTTGAGCGTGCCGGAAGAGGCTCTAATCTCAGCCATGAAATCGCACCAACGCTATTTCCACCTGGTGGATCTGCAGGGCAAACTCCTGCCTCGTTTTGTGACGATTGCGAATATCGAGAGTAAAGATCCCAACGCGGTTATCAAAGGTAACGAACGGGTCATTTCTCCACGCCTGGCTGATGCCGCGTTCTTTTATCGACGTGATCAGCAAACCACACTGGAGAGTAATCTCGAGCGTCTGAGCAACGTGGTGTTCCAGGCTAAGCTCGGTACCTATCTAGATAAAGCCAAACGCATTGCCCATATTGCCGGGTTTATCGCCCAGCAAACCGGTGCGGACGCCTCTTTGGCGCAACGCGCCGGCTTATTGTGCAAGGCTGACTTGGTCTCTGCCATGGTTGGCGAGTTTCCTGAACTACAGGGTCTGATGGGCGGCTATTACGCCGAACACGACGGCGAACCCACCGCCGTGGTATTGGCCATTAAGGAGCATTATCTACCGAGTTTTTCCGGCGGTGAATTACCCACCAGTGCGGCGGGACAAGCTGTCGCGATCGCAGACAAACTCGACACCCTGACCGGCCTGTTTGGTATCAACCAGCCACCGACGGGATCCAAAGATCCATTTGCGTTGCGCCGTCAGACCCTCGGGGTTATTCGTATCTGCATCCAGGCGGAGCTCAAGCTCGACATAAGAGAGACCTTGGCGGTAGCAGCTGGTCAGCACAGTCCTGAGTTTTCCACGACAGCGGTGTATGACTACCTATTGGATCGCCTGGGGACCTGGTACCAGGATCAAGGCATTCCTGGAGATACCTTCAATGCGGTGCGATTCAGTCACCAGGTCATCACTAACCTGGCGGACTGCGACAGAAGAGTGCGATCCATTCAAGATTTTCGCACCCAGCCTCAGGCCGAACATCTTATCGCGGCCAACAAGCGGGTCGCTAATATCTTGAAGAAAGCAGGCACCATCGACGCAGCCATCGATACCAAGCTGTTCCAGGCACCCGCTGAAATCGCGTTATTCGCGGCGCTTGGCGCTGCTGAAAAGGCCATGCAGACCCAGCAAAATGGCGCTGATCAAGACTATGAAGCCAAGTGCCTCACGCTTGCAGGGCTGCAAAGCACAATCGATGCCTACTTCGATGAGGTCATGGTGATGGCAGATGAGCCTGCGGTAAGATCAAACCGCCTAGCAACGCTACAGAAAATGCGGTTTTTGTTCCTGGATATCGCTGACTTTTCATTGCTTCAATAACAACTCGAGTAATATGGGGCTGCGCAACAGCCCAGGTTGCAATGAGACAACGCTGGTAGCCGAGGATCTGAGCCATGGCTGACTCGATTATTGTTTTGGATAGAGACGGCGTCATTAACATCGACTCCCCTGACTATATTAAGTCAGCCGAGGAATGGATACCGCTGCCTGGTAGTATCGCGGCAATTGCGAGCTTATACCGGACAGGACACAAGATCTATGTAGCCACCAACCAAGCTGGGCTGGCACGCAAAAGGTTTTCATTGGCAGATTTGGAAGCCATGCACGCTAAATTGCATCGGCTGGTCAACGAGGCTGGCGGGCAGATTGAGCGAGTCTTTTATTGCCCTCATCATCCCGACGCAGAATGCGAATGCCGTAAGCCTCGTCCTGGCATGCTGCAACAAATTCGGCAATATCACTCGCGCCCGATTGCGTCGCTGACGTTTGTCGGCGACTCAGTCAAAGATATTGATGCTGCGATCGCTGGCGATTGCGAACCCGTACTCGTGCTCACCGGTAATGGTGAGGCCACCCGTGCCGTTATGAACCAACGAGCACTGGCTATCCCCGTTTATTCAGATCTCGCTGCGTTCGCTAAGGCCAGAATCAACGCCGGCCCATCATCAGCGCGTTAACCCGGCAGAGATGGAAGCTAACCTAGACATCCAGGTTAGCGACGGCGAGAGCATTACTGACGATGAAGTTTTTCCGCGGTTCTACGGCATCACCCATTAGGGTACTAAACAACTGGTCCGCGGCGATCGCATCTTCGATGGTGACTCGTAACATGGTTCTGCGTTTCGGATCCATGGTAGTCTCCCACAGTTGATCAGGATTCATTTCGCCGAGGCCCTTGTATCGTTGTCGGCTCTGACCTCGAAGGCCTTCTTGCTGCAGCCACGCCAAAGCCTGTTTCAGTGATGTCGCTGGCTCCGACTTATCACCCTTCATAATGACCGCATCAGCTTTAAGCAGTTTTGTTATCTGATCGCCCAAGGCCGTGTAATCTTCATAATCTTTTGATTGAAAGAACTCACGAGTGAATATGTATTCCCTGCTAACCCCATGATTTATAACGATTAATACGGGATAGAACAGGTGCCGTTCAGGATCCTCGCGCACGGTAAATTGGTATTCAGTGCGGCTTTTGATGCCAACAGCGGTTCGCTCCTCAAGATCAACAGACCATTGTCTGACTCTAGTTTCGTCGCTCAATTCCGCGACGGTCAAGCGCGGAGCGTAAATCATCAAGTCGAGTATTTCCGCTGGAAAGACCCGCTCAAGACGCTTAACCTGGGTCTGAACCGTGAAATAGTGCTGGGCCAAATCTCGGAGTGCTTCGCCCTCCAATGCTAACGCACCAGCGGTAGGAATTAGCTTCGCGTCTTCCATGGAGACTTCGAATAAATACTCGTTCAACGCGTTCTCGTCTTTAATATAGCGTTCCTGTTTGCCGCGCTTTACCTTATACAAGGGTGGTTGGGCGATGAGAATATGACCACGCTCAATCAGCACTCGCATATGTCGAAAGAAGAAGGTCAGCAGCAAGGTTTTAATGTGTGCTCCATCCACGTCGGCATCGGTCATAATAATAATATGGTGGTAACGCAGCTTTTCAGGATTAAATTCGTCACGACCAATGCCACAGCCGAGGGCTGTAATCAGATTGCCCACTTCGGCTGATGACAACATTTTGTCAAAACGTGCCTTTTCAACATTCAAGATCTTGCCCTTGAGAGGCAAAATGGCTTGGTTTTTGCGATCTCTTCCCTGTTTGGCAGAGCCGCCAGCAGAGTCACCTTCTACCAGGTAAATCTCCGACAATGCGGGATCTTTTTCCTGGCAGTCTGCGAGTTTGCCCGGTAGTCCAGCAATATCAAGGGCGCCTTTGCGACGGGTCATTTCGCGGGCCTTACGAGCGGCCTCGCGGGCACGAGCGGCATCGATCATCTTTTGTACGATGGATTTGGCTTCCTGAGGATGCTCCATGAGGAAATCACTAAAGGCATTGCCCATCTCTTGCTCAACCGCGGTCTTGACCTCAGAGGAAACTAATTTATCTTTCGTTTGGGATGAAAACTTCGGATCGGGCACCTTAACGGAGATGACCGCGGTGAGGCCCTCGCGAGCGTCATCCCCAGTAGTGGTCGCCTGCGCTTTTTTACCCATCCCCTCTCGGTCAATATAGTTATTCAAAGTTCGAGTCAAAGCCGCGCGAAAGCCCTGTAAATGGGTTCCGCCATCGCTTTGAGGTATATTATTGGTGTAGGCAAAGATTGACTCTTGATAAGTGTCATTCCATTGCATCGCGATTTCCACCGAGATACCGTCTTCACGGGTCGCCTTACAGTGAAAAATCTGGTTCAGCGCCGTTTTATTTTTATTCAGGTACTCGACGAATGTTTTCAATCCGCCTTCGTAGCAGAACCGATCTTCACGACCTGTTCGCTCGTCAGCTAGCTCGATAATGATGCCGGCATTCAGGAACGACAGCTCTCTTAGTTTTTTGGCAAGGATGTCGTAGTGGAATTCGATATTGGTGAAGGTGGTAGACGACGGCTTAAATCGACACTTCGTGCCTGTTTGTTTCGTCTCACCGACGATCGCGAGTGGTTCTGCGGGAACGCCATCATGATAGACCTGCTCCCAGACTTTACCTTCGCGCCAAATCGTCAGTACCAACTCCTCTGATAGCGCGTTAACCACGGATACACCTACGCCGTGAAGGCCGCCGGACACCTTGTAATTACTGTCGTCAAATTTTCCACCCGCGTGGAGCACGGTCATAATGACTTCTGCCGCGGACTTGCCTTCTCCCTCGTGATAGTCAGTGGGTATTCCACGACCGTTATCCATCACACTGACATAATTATCGGGATGGATAATGACTTTAATTTCGGAACAGTAGCCTTCTAGGGCTTCATCTATAGAATTATCTACTAGCT